>NZ_JBFUAZ010000010.1:0-23146 GCF_056406035.1 Polaromonas sp. P1_E1_2
ACGACCAGGGCACGTTTGCCGCGCGGATCAAAGCCCTTGCGCTGCACACCGCGCACAAAGCCCTCCCCATCGAACATGTCGCCCACGAGCTTGCCGTTCGCGTCGCGCTTGACGGCATTGCAGGCGCCGGCGATGCGTACCGTGGGTGTGGCTTCGTCCAGCAAATCGACTGTCGTGACCTTGTGCGGCATGGTGATCAGCGCGCCGCGGAAATTCTCCAGGCAAGATACCGACCGCAGAAAGGCCGGGTAGTCTTCGGCCTTGCAACCCATGGGCACGACCACCGCGTTCACTCCCGCCTGTTCAAAGTAGGGGTTGTAGATCATCGGCGCCTTGAAGGAATGCGTCGGGTAGCCGATGTGGGCGATGAGTTCGGTATGGCCGTTGATCATGGAGATTCCAGAAATTTGCAGTTAAAACCGCTGTTGAAAATAACGCCGAATAATCAGTGCTGACGGTCATTCGCCGGCAACAAAGACGCTTTTGACGATCAATACAGGCCAGGGGTGCCACCGCCGTCCACAGCGATGGCCGTRCCTTGAATGTGGCGGGCACTCTCCGAACACAGGAATATCGCAAGTGCGGCGACATCCTCGGGCGTACCCAACCGGCTGAGTCCCTCGCGTGCGATTTGCGCTTGTCGTTCTTCTTCGACGGGTTTTCCACTTGCGGCTGCACGCTGCTGAAACAGCTGCGCTACACGGCCTGTTTCAGTCAAGCCCGGAAGAATGGCGTTGACATTGACGCCGTCCCGCTTTCCAAGACCGGACAGGCCCTTGGTGAAGTTGTGCATCGCAGCGTTGACCGACCCACCGATCAGGAAGCCCGGGTCGGGCGTACGGGCAGCGCCGCCAATGATGTTGACAACGTGCCCACCCGCAGTTTTCAGCATCGGCCAGAACAGGCGGCACAGGTTCACACAGCCGAAGAACTTCAATGCAAAGCCGTCATGCCATGCGTCCTCCGGAAGGTCCAGAAACGCACCGGCGCGCGTGGCACCCGCGGAATTGACCAACACGTCACAGCGCCCAAATCTTTCGGACACCAGGGTGAATACCGCTTTGCAACCTTCTTCGCCTCGAAGATCCGCAGCGCATATCTCAGGGCGGATTGCTCCGGTACTGGCAATCGCATCCGCGGCAGTCTTCAGGTTCTCAATGGACGATGCGGCCAAAACGGTCTGCGCACCGCGTGCAGCAAACGCAGCGGCGATGCCATGGCCAATGCCCCGGCTGGCGCCACTTATGACGATGACTTTTCCAGCGAACTCCTGTGACATGGCCGCTCTCTTTCTGATGATTTACGAAACCCTTGCGGCATTGATCGCCGAAACAGCGGCGCGCAAAGCCAGCAGGTAGCTGTCAGCGCCAAAGCCGCAGATCTGCCCCTTGACGATTTCGGCGAACACCGACACATGGCGGAAAGGCTCACGGGCGTGGATGTTCGACATGTGAAGCTCGACAACCGGCACGGTGAGGATGGCCAGCGCGTCGCGGATGCCGTAGCTGTAATGCGTCCAGGCGCCGGCGTTGATCAGCACGGCGTCGACCTTGTCGGTGAATGCCTGGTGAATCCGTTCGCACATGTCGCATTCGCTGTTGGTCTGGAAATGTTCCACCTCGGCGCCGAGCTCCCGGCCCAAAGCCTGCAGGCTGGTGTTGATTTCGTCCAGCGTGATGGTGCCGTACTGCGCCGGGTCGCGTTTGCCGAACATGTTGTGGTTGATGCCGTGAAGCATGAGCACTTTCATGGTGATTTCTTTCCTGGTGGTTGACGTTGTTTGTGGTGATTTGATTTGTATGTGGGAGGGTCGAGCTGCTTAAACAACGGGCAACTCGATCACCTGGCCGGTTTGGGCGGCCTGGGCGATGGCCTCGGTGACGCGCAGGTTCAGCAGGCCGTCGCGGGCACTGACCAGCGGCGGTGCTGCACCACGAATGACGGCGCCGAAGTGCTCCAGCTGGTGCTTGAGTGGATCGTCGCGCACCATGTCGGCCACGCTCTCGTCAAATGGCTTCCACCAGGAACGATCTTCCGGCCTGGGGTAGGTTTTCAGGCGCATGGTCGGAACCGACAGGCTTCCGTTGGTGCCGGAAATGACGTAACAGTCTTCGTCGCCATAGCTTGGGTAGGCCTTGTTTTCCTGGGAGGTTTGCTCCCAGCTGCGCGCGCAGGCGGCGGTGTCCGACAACATGAAGCTGCCCAGCGCGCCGCTGGCAAAACGCAGATTGATGGCCACCGTATCTTCCACTGGAAAGCCGCGCGTCGCGTTCGAGGAGAAAGCCTGCACCGCCACAATGTCACCGCACAGCATGCGCAGGTTATGCACCTCATGGATCATGTTCAGCAAAATGGGGCCGCCGCCGACTTCGCGGCGCCAGGGTGCATCGTCGTAGTAGCGGTCAGGCTTGAAGAATGTGGCACTGCCCATCACCGCGACCAGCTTGCCGAGCTGGCCCGAGTCCACGATTTCTTTCGCCTTGGCCATGATGGGGCTGTGCGCGCGATGGTGGCCGATCAGTACCTTGGCGCCCGTTTCAGCGACCGCCTTGACCAGCTGTTCGCCTTCGGCCAGCGTGGGTGCGATGGGTTTTTCCAGCAGGATGGGAACGCCCGCCTTGATGCACTGCAGGGCCTGCGGCACGTGCAGCTGGTTCGGCGTCGCAAGGATCACGCCGTCGGGCCGGTCTCTGGTGAACAGCTCGTCCAGCGATTGGTAGAGGGGCACACCCGCCTTGGCGGCGATGGCCTTTGCTGCCGGCGCGGGATCGACAATGGCCGAAAGAATGCAGGTAGGGCTCTCTTGAGCCACACCCATGTGGGCCAGGCCGATGTAACCGGCCCCTGCGACAGCAATGCGGATTTTGCTCATGAAGGAAAGATACCCGGAACCGGAATGAAAGAACAGGCCGGCCGGCGCGCCAGGCCGGCCGGGCGTGAAATCCTATTTGCGCAGTTTGGCAAGCTCTGCCTGCAGTGCGCCGACCACATCGGCACCCACGATGGCCGAGTGCTTCTCGATCACGGGCTTCATCTTCTCGCGGAATTTGGCCATTTCTGCGGGGCTGAACTCGCTGACCTGCATGCCGTTCTTCTTCAGGTTTTCGAGCGCAGTGCCGGACTGTTCACGCGAGGCCTTGCGCTGGTACACAGCAGCTTCGGCGGCCGCATCCGAGAAGATTTTTTTCTCATCATTGCTCAGGATGTCCCACAGCTTTTTGCTGACGATCACGGTTTGCGGGTTGTACTGGTGGTTGGTCACCGCCAGGTACTTTTGCACTTCGTAGAACTTGTTCGCGTTGATGACCGTGAACGGGTTTTCATGGCCGTCAATGGCTTTCTGTTCCATCGCGGCATAGACCTCGGGAAAAGCCATGGGCGTCGGGTTGGCGCCCAGGGCGGTCACCCAATCGATGTTGATGGCATTGGGAATCACGCGCAGTTTCAGGCCGGCAATGTCGTCCACCTTGGTGATGGGGCGCTTGCTGTTGGTGATGTTGCGAAAACCGAGTTCCCAGTAGGCCAGCCCATGGATGTTTTTGGCATCGAGCCTGGAGAGCATCATTTTCCCGAAGGGCCCGTCCACCACGGCATCGGCTTCCTGCGAGCTGGCAAACATGAACGGAAAATCAAAAACGGCAAATTCCTTGGCCTGGCTGGCCAGGATGCCGGAATTCATCACCACCATTTCCAGCGTGCCGCCTTGCAGCGCGGAGATGTTCGGCGCGTCACCGCCCAGCACACCGCCGGGGAAGAGGTTGACCTTGATCTTGCCGCCCGATTTCGCTGCCACGGTTTCAGCGAATTTTTTCATGCCCATCACAATCGGGTGGCCGTCCGGGTTTTGCGTAGCAAACTTGACGGTGCGTTCCTTGATGTCCTGGGCCGAGGCCATGCCGAAGGCCGCCAGGGCGACGGTGGCGAGGACGGATTTGATAAAGAGGCGTTTCATGGTTGTCTCCGGTTTTTTGAGGGGATGAGGTGTCACGGTACGCTTTGACGTGGCTGCCGGCCGTGGCGTACCCAGCACGCCCGGCAGCACGGAAAGTTGTCAGCCGCCGTAGAACCAGCGCGCCGGGATGATGACGATTTGCGGAAAAGCCACCATCAGGAACATGATGGCGAACTGGGCCCACATGAAGGGCAACACGCCCTTGGTGACTTCGTCCATGCTCACCTTGCCCACCCCGGCCACCGTGTTCAGCACCGTGCCCACCGGCGGGGTGATCAGCCCG
This sequence comes from Polaromonas sp. P1_E1_2, assembly GCF_056406035.1. Classification (NCBI taxonomy): domain Bacteria; kingdom Pseudomonadati; phylum Pseudomonadota; class Betaproteobacteria; order Burkholderiales; family Comamonadaceae; genus Polaromonas; species Polaromonas sp. P1_E1_2. The sequence continues at coordinate 4,236 of NZ_JBFUAZ010000010.1, forward strand.
ATGGCGTTGTTGATGATGAACAGCACGCCAAAGTACACCGGGTCGATGCCGGCGGCCTTGACGACCGGCATGAGCACCGGCGTCAGCAGCAAGATGGTGGGTGTCATGTCCAGCGCGGTTCCCACCACCATCACCAGCACCATGATGGCCAGCATCAGCAACTTCGGGCTGTCCAGAAGCGGCTGCAACAGGGCAACCACCTGGCCCGGTATCTGCGCCACCGTGATCAGCCAGGCCGACACCATGGCCGCAGCCACCAGGAACATCACGATCGCGCTGGTCTTGGCGGCGCCCACGAACAGCGGGTAGAGCTTCCTGAGCGTGAGTTCCTTGTAGACGAGTACGGAAACCAGCGTTGCGTACACCGCGGCAACCACGGCGGCCTCGGTCGGCGTGAAGATGCCGAACTTCAGGCCGAACACCACAATCAGCGGCAGCACCAGCGCCCAGGTCGACTCCTTCAACGCCACCAGGACTTCTGCACGGCTCTTGCGCGGCGGGGCCTTCACCACTTCCTTGCGCACCAGCCACCACCAGGTGAGCCACAGCGACAACCCCAGCAAGAGACCTGGAAAGATGCCGGCCAGGAACAATTTGGAAATTGACACATTGGCTGCCACACCGAAGATGACAAAGGCAATCGAAGGCGGGATGACCGGCGCGATGATGCCCGCCGATGCAATCAGCCCTGCAGAGCGCGCCTTGTCATGGCCGGCGGCCACCATCATGGGCAGTAAAAGCGACGCCAGCGCAGCCGCATCGGCCACTGCAGAGCCCGACAGCGCCGCCATGATGACTGCCGCCACGATCGTGACATAGCCCAGACCGCCCTTGATGTGGCCGACCAGGGCCATGGCGAGGTTGACGATGCGGCGCGACAGGCCGCCCGCGTTCATGACTTCTCCGGCGAGCATGAAAAAGGGCACGGCCAGCAGCGGAAAGCTGTCGGCGCCGTTCACGACGTTCTGTGCCAGGATCTGCGCGTCGAACATGTCGAGATGCCACATCAATGCAGCACCACACAGCAGCAGGGAGAACGCGATCGGGATGCCCAGCGCCATGGCGGCAAGCAGCGATCCGAGGAATATAGCGATGGTCATGCCGGACCTCCTTCGTGCGGTTGGTCTTCGGATTCCCTGATCATCATCAGCTCGCCGTCCCCGGTCTTGCCGCTGAGCAGCCGGACCAGGTCGCGCAGCAGCAACAGGCCGCCGAGCAYGGCGAACACCATGCCCGAGCCATAGAACCAGCTCATGGAAACCTCCATCACGGCACTGGTGGTGGTCCAGTTGATCTTGACCTGCTCCCACGCACCGCGGAACATCAACCAGCAGGCAAAAAGCATGAGCAGATAGCTGATGCCGAGGCATATTTTTTTGCCCCTGGGCCCCAGCCGCCCCACCAGCATGTCGGTGCCCAGATGCCCGCGCTCGTTGATTGCCACCACGGCACCGAGAAAGGTCAGCCAGACGAACAGCCAGCGAGACAGCTCCTCTGACAGATTGATGCCCGAGTTGAAGCCATAGCGCAACACCACGTTGCCGAACACCAGCACCACCATCAGTGCCAGGAACAGCGCAATCACGCCATCCAGTACCCGGCAAAACCGGTTTATCCATTTGTCCATGTTGTCTCCTTTTTATGCGTGGCCGCGCGCGCGGCCGTCCAGCGCCAAGCCTGTTGAGGATTGCCTTAACCCATAATGTACGAACTAGTTAGTTTTAAACGAATCGGTAGAAACCCGACATGCCCCGCCCCTGGCCGGCGGCGATCCGGAACTTATTTGCGCACGAAGCGCACGATCATTTCGATGATGCTGTCGCGCCGCGCCGTCATGGCGCGTCCCGACTGCGTGTCGCTCTTGAAGATCAGCCCGAAGGTGTGCTGGTTGGACACATTGAAAAATGTCAGCGCAGAAATCGACGCATGGATGTCGATCGGGTCCAGGCCGGTGCGAAATATGCCCGCCGCCACGCCGCGCTCGTAAAGCTTGCGGATGGCATCGATGGCCGGCACATTGAGTTGCTGGATGATTTTGCTTTGCGCCAGGTAGCTGCCGCGCTCCATGTTCTCGGACATCACCAGCCGGATATAGCCCGGGTTGCTGTGGTGATGGTCGAAGGTAAATCCCACCAGGCGGCGCAGCGCATCTTCCGGCAGCAGGTCTTCCAGGTGCAGTTCCGCCTCGATGCTGCGCATGCGCCGGTACGACTCCTCCAGCACGGCGAGGTACAGCCCCTCCTTGCTGCCGAAGTAGTAATAGATCATGCGCTTGCTGGTCCGGGTGGCCGCCGCGATCTCGTCGATGCGTGCGCCGCTCAGGCCCTTCTCGGCGAATTCGGCTGTAGCCACTTCGAGGATCCCGGCCATCGTGCGTGCCGGGTCGTTGGTGCGCGTGGCCGTCTGCACAACCGGGGCCTTCCTTTTGCGCGCACGCACCTTGGCCGAAGCTGCCTGCGAATGTACTGTTTCGTCCATTCGCGCAGTATAGGGGGCAGGCTGAGCTCATGTCATACCAGCGCAATGGTGATGCGTTCAATCGCGGCGCGTGTGTCGGGCCGCACGCCGCGCCACCATGCAAAGGCTTCGGCTGCCTGCTCCACCAGCATGCCCACGCCATCGGCCAGCCGCCGGGTTCCCGCGTTTTGCGCCAGGCGCAAAAACGGCGTGAGCCCTTTGCCGTACGCCAGTTCGTAGGCCAGGCAATCGGGAGCGAACACGCTCGCCGGCACCGGCGGCAGTTCGGCGCGCAGGCTTGCTGAGGTGGCATTGAACACCACGTCAAAGGTCTGCCCCGCCAGATCCGGATAGCCGCAGCCGCGGACGTTTGCCTGGGCCGCGCCCATGGCCTGTAGTTCATGTGCCCTGGCAACCGTGCGGTTGGCAATCACCAGTTCGACCGGGGCCTGCGCGAGAAACGGCAGCAACGCGCCCCGGGCCGCTCCGCCGGCGCCCAGCAGCAGCACGCGTTTGCCTTGCAGCTGGCAGCCCAGGTTGTGCGTGACGTCGCGCACCAGGCCAACGCCGTCGAAGTTTTCGGCAATCACGCGTGTGCCTTCAAACTTCATGGCATTGGCTGCCCCCGCGAGCTGCGCCCGCTCCGAGCGTTCGGTGGCATAGGCAAAGGCGTCGAGCTTGAAGGGCGCGGTAATGTTCATGCCTTTGCCGCCCAGAGCGCGGAAGGCATCCACGGCGCCGTTGAACCCGCCTGGCGGCCCTTCGATAGCCGTGTATTCCATGTCCTGCCTGCTAGCCTGCGCGAACATGCCGTGGATCAGCGGCGATTTGCTGAACCCTATCGGGTTACCGATGACGGCATAGCGGTCGGTCATGGCTGCACCTCTGCATACAGCACGCCGTCGCGCTCCATCGCGTCAATGTCGGCAGCGCTATAACCGACGCTCGCGGCGATCTCGCGGTTATGTTGGCCCATGCCGGGTGCAACGCAGGCAGGCGAGGTGTCGCACTCCGAAAACCTGAAAGGCAGGTTGGGCAGGCGTATTTTTCCCAGCACCGGGTGGTCTTGCTCAATCACCATGTTGCGTGCCTGAATTTGCGGGTCGTTCAGCACTTCCTCGATGTTCTGCACTTTGGCGCTGGGTACATCAATCGCGTCCAGCGCGGCCAGGCATTCGGCCACAGTGCGGCCCGCTACCCAGCCTTTCGCCAGGGCGAGTATTTCTGCACGGTTCTCATTGCGCCCCGCAGCGCTGTGAAAGCGCGCATCAAGCGCCAGTGCTTCACCGCCGATCAGCAGGGCAAAACGCTTCCAGGCGTCGTCGACCTGCGCGGCAATCACGAGGTAGCCGTCGCTGGCGGCAAACACGCCGTACAGCGTGCTTTGCGGCATGTCGTGGCCGGTTTGCTGCGGAATTTCCTTGCCGCCCGAGAGGGTGTAGCACTGCACCGCATAGTCGTGCATGGACACCAGGCAGTCGTACAGGGACAAGTCAATATGCTGGCCCCTGCCCGACTTGATGCGGCCCAGCAGTGCGGCACATACCGCCGCCACGCCGTGGATGCCGGTGTACATGTCACCCAGTGAAACGCGCAGCAGCGGCGGCACGCCGCCGGGCTCGCCGACCATCGCCATGATGCCGCTCTTGGCCTCGGCAATCAGGCCGAAGCCAGCACGGTGCGCGTCGGGGCCGGTATGGCCATAGGCGGAAATCGAGCAGTACACCAGGCCAGGGTTGCGCCCGGACAGCTCTTCGTAGCCCAGGCCGAGTTTTTTCAATGCGCCTGGGCGGTAGTTCTCGACGAACACATCAGCTGCGTCGGTGAGCTTGTGCATCATTTCCAGGCCGCGCGGGTCCTTGAGGTTGATGCACAAACCCTTCTTGCCCATGTTCTGCTGCAAAAAGTAGCCGCTTTGTCCCTTGATGAAGTAAGCGTGGGCGCGTCCCGCATCCCCCTCCTTGGGCCGCTCGACCTTGATGACGTCTGCGCCCATGGCTGCCAGGCAGCGCGACAAATAGGGCCCGGCCAGGAAATGGCTGTAATCGACGACGCGGATGCCCGCCAGCGGCAGCGCCTGTGTAGTTTTATCCATAAAAACCTGAGTTCGTCCTTGTATATCGGGCGCAAGCAGCTATGTTTTTAATAGCAAGTCATTCTTCAGACGATGACCGGCGCGGCACCATCAGGCGGTGCTCGCCCTTTTGCACCACCTGCCCGGCCTGGTTGATCAGCTCGGCCGGCAGCACCACGATGCCCCAGCCCGGCTTGCTTTTGGAAGGCCGCATGCTGGCCACACGAAACTTCACGTGCAGCGTGTCATTGACTTTGATGGGTAGCAGGAAGTCCCAGGTCCAACCCAGCGACATGCCGGGCAGGAAGCGGTATTCGCTCTGGGTTTTCAGACCGTCGGCAACCGACAGCCCCATCAGGCCGTGCGCAACGCGGCAACCGAAGTGCGAGGCATTGGCGTAGTCCTCATCCACATGCACCGGCGTGAAGTCGCCCGTGAGTTCGGCGTAGGCATCAATGCGCGCGGCGGTGAAGGTGTAGGACGGGCTGGTGCACTCGTCGCCGACCTTGGCGTCGTCCCAGTATTTTTCCGGCGTGGCGAACTGGATGTTGGGGTTGGGCATGAGGTGCCTTTCAGACTGTGGTGGCTCTGGGATTGACGGCCAATACAGCAGACACGCTGCCGGTGCTGGCCTGGATCAGCTCGACGGCCAGGCCATCGGGCAGCTGCAGCCAGTTGCGGTCCTGGGGCAGTTGCTTGACGCCCCATGCCTTCGCCTCGGTCAAGGCGGCCTCCAGGTCGTCAACCATGATGCCCAGATGCGCCAGCCAGCCAGCGTCGTTGGACGGCGGCGCGGCAAAGCCGGGCGTACTCATGAGCTGCAGGCCACCGATCGTCCAGTATTGGTGCGGTGCGTCGGCGGGTCCGTCGACCTCGCGCGCATCCATGCCCAGCACCTCCAGGAAGAAGTTGATGTGCCACCGGATGTCTTTGACGCGTACCGCAACGTGTTCTACATAGGATTTTTGTTTGTGAGGGGCCATGGTGTGCTCTTTTGAATCGCGTTGACGAGGCTGTGCGCGCTCAATACCCTTGATGCAGGCCACCAGGGCCTGGTTGACGGGCGTGGGTACGCCGCATTTCGCGCCCTGGTGCACCACCGCACCGTTCACAAAGTCGATCTCGGTGATTGAGCCCTTCTCCAGGCTTTGCAGCATCGAGGTCTTGAAGGCGTAGGGCAGGCCCTCGCCCGCCTTGACCCACGGCTGGCGCGGGTCGGTGGTGGCCAGCGTGATGCCGCTGGCTTTCGCCACCGCCATTGCTTCGGCCACGGCCGCAATGCCGCAGGCCTCAAGCTCGGGCACCTGGTACATCTCGCCATAGGGCAGGCGCGTGGCGGCGCTGACAGCGCCGGTGGCCACATTGACCAGCAGCTTGTCCCAGATGGTGCCGATGATGTTGCGGCTGACGGTGGTGTCGAGCCCGGCGGCGTTGAAGGCGGCGGCAATGCGCTGCACGCGCTCCGTGATGCGGCCGTCCAGTTCGCCCAGGTGGGTGTCCTTGCCGCGCGTTCCAATCAGCACATGCCCGGCGCCGAGCTGCGTGCCGCCCGCATAAGTTTTGCCGGCCAGCACACGCTCGCGGCCCACGATGCTGCCCAGGATGTCTTCGTGTCCCAGCCCGTTTTGCAGCGACAGAACGACCGTGTCCGGCCCAAGCAGCGACAAGGCTGCCTCCATGGCCGGGCGGGTGTCGAAGGACTTGACCAGCACGATCACCAGGTCCACCGCACCGGTGTCCATGGCCACGCCCGTGGCGGAGATCGCGGCATGCACCTGCACGCAACGGTCTATGCCGCCATCGCGCAGGATCAGCCCGCGGCTGTTCAGGGCCTCGACCTGCGCAGCATTGCGGTTGATGAGCCAGACCTCGTGGCCCGCCTCCGTCAGCACGCCGCCCAGTGCACTGCCCAGCGCGCCGGCCCCCAGAACACAAATCTTCACTGCACAACTCCTTCGTGATTCAGGAGCGAATTCTGGGTGGACCCACCCATGTCGTCCATGCAATGAAGGCAATACTAATCATTGCGTATAACAATAGAAGTATGGAAAAAGACCTGGATCTGCTGGACATCAAGCTGCTGCGGCTGCTGGACCAGCTCTACACCACCCGCAGCGTCACCCGGTCGGCCGAGGCCCTGGGGCAAAGCCAGCCCACGGTCAGCATCTGGCTGGCGCGCCTGCGCAAGCAGCTTGGCGACCCGCTGTTTGTGCGCACGGCCGAGGGGATGCTGCCCACGCCGCGCACCGATATGCTGATTGCCACGGTGCGCGAAGTGCTGGGCGGGTTGCAGCGGCTGGCCCAGTCAGAGGCTGCCTTTGAACCGTCTACGGCGCAGCGGCGCTTTCGCATCTGCATGACCGACGCCAGCCACGTCACGCTGTTGCCCCGGCTGCTGTCCCACGTGCGGGCGGTGGCGCCGGGCGTGGCGCTGGAAGCCGCGCGTATCGATGCCGGCCTGGCGCATGCCCTGCAAGCAGGCGAGGCCGATCTGGCTGTCGGCTTTCTGCCCTGGCTCGACACCGGCTTCTACCAGCAGACGCTGTACGGTCAGGACTGGATTTGCCTGGCCAATGCCCGGCATCCGCGGGTGGGCAGCGAATTGGGCGCCGACTGGAGCCTGTCGGTCTACCAGGCTGAGGCACATATCGGCATCAGCTCAGGCACGGGCTACCAGCTGCTGGACAGTGCCCTGGCGTCACAAAACATCTCACGCCGGGTGCTGCTGGAGCTGCCGGGCTTTCTGGGCCTCTCGGCCATTTTGTCCACCACCGACCTGATCGCCACGCTGCCGCGCCACATCGGCGAAACCCTGGCCCGCGCCGCCGGCCTCCAGGTGCTGCCCTGCCCGCTGGCGATTCCCGGATTTACCGTGAAGCAACACTGGCATGCCCGCTACCACCACGACCCGGCCTCCCGCTGGCTGCGCAGCGTGTGTGCCGAGTTGTTTATGAAAAGTGCCACCAGCCCTTTATAGCTGTGCGCGAGTAGCTACATTTTTTATAGCAACAAAACTCAGCGCGTCACCCGGTTGGCTTGCAGAGCCTGGATGGCGTCCTCGTCATAACCGAGCTCCTGCAGCAGTTCGCGCGTGTGCTCGCCCAGCCTGGGCGGGTTCAGGCGCACCCCGGSACGTTTGCCGCCCAGGGTCAGCGGCAGCAGCACGGTGGCGCTTTCCTGTCCCGCGCGGGCGCCGTCAGTCAAGGTGATGGGCGCCAGCCCGCCCGTGGCCTTGAGGTGCGGATCGTCAAACAAATCCTGCGGCCGGGTGATGGGCGCAAAGGGCAACGCATGCTTTTCAAACACAGCGCCCAGTTCGGAGGCGCTGTGCCCGGCCAGGTGCGAGCGCAGCAGGGGCATCAGCCACTCGCGCGCAAGTACGCGCTCGTTGTTGGTCAGCAGCCGCGGGTCGGCCCGCAGCTCTTGCAGCCCAAAGGCCTCACAGAAAACGGCCCACTGCGTGTCGCTGACCACGGCCAGGAAAATCTGCTCGCCGTCCCTGACCGTGAACACGTCGTAGATCGCCCAGGCCGAAATGCGACTGGGCATGGGTGCGGCAGGCTGGCCGGTCACGGCAAACTGCATCATGTGCTGGGCCACCAGAAAGACATTGTTTTCAAACAGCGCGGCCTGCACCTCTTGGCCCTTGCCCGTCTTCTCGCGTGCGGCCAGTGCGGCCATGGCACCTATGGCGCCGAACATGCCACCCATGATGTCGTTGACGCTGCTGCCGGCACGCAGCGGGTCGCCAGCGCGGCCCGTCATGTAGGCCAGGCCACCCATCATCTGCACCACTTCGTCGAGGGCGGTGCGGTGGTCGTAGGGCCCCGGCAGAAAGCCTTTATGGCTGACATAGATCAAGCGCTCGTTGAGCTGCGAAAGACTGGCGTAATCCAGGCCAAGCTTCTTCATGGTGCCGGGCTTGAAGTTCTCGCTGACGATGTCGGCCGTGGCAACCAGCTTGAGCACCAGCTCGCGGCCCTCGGGTGTCTGCAGGTCGACGGCGATGCTTTTTTTGTTGCGGTTGAACAGGGGGAAAAATCCCGCACCGGAGCCGAGCAGCTTGCGGGTGTTGTCTCCCATGATCGGCTCGACCTTGATGACTTCGGCTCCCAGGTCGGCCAGCAGCATGCCGCAGGTCGGGCCCATGACCATATGGGTGAATTCGACGACTCGCAGGCCTGCATAGGGCAGGCCTTGTTCGCCGGATACGCTGGCTTCAGCCATGCAAACGTCCTTGTACAAAGTCTTTGGGGAGGCCCGCTTCGGGCGTCATGCCATAAAGCGGTTCGCCCGGCAATCCGGCCTTGAGCGGCTCGCGCGCAGCCATCAGTTTTGCAAGGTCCACACCCGTGGAAATGCCCATGGCTTCAAACATGAAAACCAGGTCTTCAGTGACCACATTGCCCGACGCGCCCKGTGCATAGGGGCAGCCGCCCAGGCCGCCCAGCGAAGCATCGAAGGTGCGCACGCCCTCTTCATACGCAGCCAGGCAGTTGGCCAGGCCCAGGCCACGCGTGTTGTGCATATGCGCAGCGCCTGCCTTGTTGCCAAGCTCGGCGCGCAGGCGCCTGAAGAGGCGGCGCACCTGCGCGGGGTTGGCATAACCGACCGTGTCYGACAAACCCGACTCATCAGCACCGGCAGCGACGCATTGGGCGGCCAGCCGGATCACATCGTCTTCAGGCACTACGCCCTGCAGCGTGCAGCCGAACGCTGTCGAGATGGCGGCCTCCAGCTTGACCTGCGGTGCAAGCTCACGGCGCAGGCCGGCAATGGCCCGCACTTCTTCGACCATCTCTTCGCGCGTCTTGCGCACATTGGCCAGCGAATGCGCCGCGCTGGCCGACACCGGCATGGTCAGCTTGTGCACGCCGGCCTGCAGTGCTGCTTCAGCGCCGCGGCGGTTGGGTACCAGGGCCATCACGGTGAGGCCGGGCAGGGTGAGCGCATGCCGCACGACCTCGGCCACGTCGGCCATTTGCGGCAGCAGTCTGGCGGGAACAAACGAACCCACTTCAATCTCGCGAAGGCCGGCCGCATGCAGGGCGGTGATCCAGCGCAGCTTGTCGGCGGTTGCCATGGTGCGGGAAACACTTTGAAGGCCGTCGCGCGGGCCGACTTCACTGATCAGCACCTGGCTGGGCTGGGTGGTTTGCATCGTTTCCGGTATTCTGTAAGATAGAACTATATTCTTTCTGATGGAATGATGAAGCAGGTTGCAAGCACTGTCAAGCAGGCAACCGGCACGAAAGCCCAGGAGATCGAGCCATGCCGCGCAAAGCCCAGACCGAATCCGTTGCAGACGCCCATGCCGCTCCCGGCGGTGCCGCGGCAGTGGACCGCGCCCTGTCGCTGCTGTCGGCCTTCAGGGCGGGCGACATCTCACTGGGCCTGGGAGAGTTGGCGGAGCGCACGCAGCTTTACAAGAGCACGGTGCTGCGGCTGCTGGCTTCGCTGGAGCATGCGAGGCTGGTCCAGAAACTCGGCGACGGCCGCTACGCACTGGGCGCCGAGGTGGCGCGCCTGCACGGTGTTTACGCCGCCTCGTTTTCGCTGGACCGCGTGGTGCTGCCGGTGCTGCGTGAACYGGTGGCAGCCACTGGCGAGAGCGCGGCCTACCATGTGCGCCAGGGGGAGGCCCGCCTGTGCCTGTACCGCGTGGACTCGCCGCATCCGATCCGCGACCACATCAAGGCCGGCGACCTGCTACCCGCCGACCGCGGCACAGGTGCTCGCATTTTGATAGCGTTTGGCGCAGAACGGGTAAGGGCTGGTGGCTCAAAAGACCGTCAGCTGTACGCCAGAATCCGCGAACAGGGTTACTACACGGCCGTGGGTGACCGCCTGGCCGAGGTAGCAGGCATTTCAGCGCCGGTGTTTGGGGCTGGCGGCGCACTGGCAGGCGCGCTGACGCTGACCATGCCCGACACCCGTTACAGAGAACGCCACGTCAAACCGGTACTCGAAGCAGCCCGCCGCCTGACTGGCCTGGTTTAAGCATCTGTTCGCGGTCTAAGCCTGTATTGCCGTTCAGCCCTGCGCGGCGGTGGATTCGATGCGCCACTGGATGTTGAGCGAGAACTGCTCCCCGGGCCCCAGCTCGCGCAGGCCTGGCTGCCCCGGCAGATGAAAGGCGTCGATGGGCTGCGTGATGGGCTCAAAACAAAACGCGGGGCCTTGCGGCGGCCGGTAAACCAGGCAGAAGTGCTGTGCAGCACCGCCGTCGCGCGCGAAGTCCGGCATGCTGGCCGTGACCTGCAGGCCCAGCTCGGGCCATGCGATGCTGGCCTTGCCACCCCAGCCTGTGTAGCCGTTGTCGATGAGCGGGCCGTTGGCTGGCGCACCTTCGTTCAGGTTCCAGCTTGCCGGAAAGTCGGTCGTGTGCGCAACCGGCAGCGGATCGTCACCGCAGAGCCAGAGGCCCTCTACCTGCGCGGTAATCCGTGTTTGCGGGGTGCGGGGAAACCAGGGATGCACGCCCAAACCATACGGCAGCGGCTTGACGCCCAGGTGACGCACCTGCAGCTTCTGGTTCAGCCCACCATCAACCAGCCGGAAGGTCTGCACGGCTTCGTAGTCATAGGGGTTGCCGTCGAACCCATACGACACCAGCGTCATCACCAGGGTGTCGGCAGCCGGCTGCGAAACCTGCCATGGCTGCAACCAGCCGTCGCCATGAATGGGATAGGGCTCCCCCGCGCGATTCGGGCGCATGGCGTGAAATTGCCCCTCATGCGTGAAGCCGCCACCGCTGATGCGGTTGGACCACGGCACCATGGCAAACGAAGCGGTCTGGTAGAGATCGTCCGTTTTGCCGTCCCAAGGCCGCCAGAGGTCCAGCGGCCCTTGCGGACGGTCAAGCTGCCAGGCAGCCACACTGCCGCCGAGCGAGGGAACCAGTCCCAGGCGTTGGCCGGCGTGGCGCAGCCAGACTACAGGATGTGCGGAATCGGTCATTGAAGATCTTTCACGGTGAGGGCAGGTAGATGGTGTTTTGTTCGTGATATCAGGCGCCGAACAAACCGGCAGGCAGACCCGGACTGTCAATCGCCACCGCGAACAGGCCGCCGGCCAGCGGCTGGTCTGCGAGCTGCGCGGGCGTCAGCCCGGTGCGTGCCGTGCTGATGAAAAGCGTGCGCATGTCCGGCCCGCCAAAGGCGCAGTTGGTCACATGGCTTGTCGGCAGCGGCACGCGGCACAGCTCCTGTGCAGTGACCGGGTCATGGCAGCTGATGCAGGCACCGCCCCAATGGGCAATCCACAGGCGGCCGGCGGCGTCGGTGGTCATGCCGTCGGGTACGCCGTCGCCGGCCGCAAAAGCCAGCCACAGGCGCTTGCCGCCTGACAAGGTTCCCGCCGCGCTGTCGAAGTCATACGCATGGATGCGGCCATTGACGGTATCGTTGAAATACAGGGTGCGACCGTCGGCGGACCAGGTGGGGCCGTTGGTCACCGCAAAACCTTCTTCATGGCGCGTGCAGCGGCCATCAGGGTCATAGCGATACAGCGCGCCGGTGGGGGCCACGCAGTCAAAGTCCATCGTCCCCGCCCAAAAGCGGCCTTGCGCATCGCACTTGCCATCGTTGAAGCGATTGCCCGGCAACGTAGCCTCGGGTTGGTGCAGGTAGTGTGGTTCGCCGCCCAAAGCGGGGTCAAACAGCGCGAAGCCGCGCCGCAGGGTCACGATCAGACCGGGCGCATGCGCCCGCTCGGCCAGCGCGGAAATTTCCTCGTCAAAGGCCCAGCTGCTGCGCGCGCCGGTGGCGGGGTGAAAGCGGTGCAGGCGGCAGCCAAGAATGTCCACCCAATACAGGGATTGCTCCCGCGGCGACCACAAGGTACCCTCACCCAGCAGGGCGCCCGCCGGATGGACGCAATGCACCTTGCCGGGGACCAACATGGCCGGCCGCTGCTGATGCATGCCCGCGGGTGTGTCTGGAATCAATGTCACTAATGTCTCCGTATTGCGGGGCTGTGCGGTGGCCTCTTGACGCGGTGGATGATATCAATGCATAGTGATGTTGGAAACTTATTCTTTTTATATTAATTGATACACAACTTGCAATGTCAAACATTTCCAGCTCTGCCCCCATGCGTGCCGCTCCCGCAAGCGAGACCCTCTCCGTCTTTCCCAGCCTGAACAAGCGGTCGGTATTTGTCACCGGCGGAGGCAGCGGCATAGGCGCCGCCATCGTGACAGCCTTTGCGCAGCAGGGCGCGCGCGTTGCCTTCATCGATGTCGCGAAGGAGGCCAGTGAAGCGCTTGCGCAGGAGCTGGCAGATGCGGGGCACGCCCGCCCATGGTGGCGCGCCTGCGATGTGCGGGACGTGGCCGCGCTGCAGTCGGCAATCACCGACGCAGCAAGCACGCTGGGCGACTTTTCGGTGCTGGTCAACAATGTTGCCAGCGATGACCGCCACAGCCTGGAGTCTGTAACGCCCGCCTACTACGACGACCGCATCGCGATCAATGAACGGCCCGCCTTCTTTGCAATCCAGTCGGTGGTGCCGGGCATGCAGCGCCTCGGCGCCGGCTCCATCATCAACCTGGGCTCCACCGGCTGGCAAGGCAAGGGCGCAGGCTACCCTTGTTATGCCATCGCCAAATCTTCGGTGAACGGCCTGACGCGCGGCCTCGCGAAAACGCTGGGCCGGGACCGCATCCGCATCAACACCGTGTCGCCGGGCTGGGTCATGACCGAGCGGCAGATCAAGCTCTGGCTGGATGCCGAAGGCGAGAAGGAACTCCAGCGCAACCAATGCCTGCCCGACAAGCTGCTGCCCCACGACATCGCGCGCATGGTGCTGTTCCTGGCATCCGATGACGCCGCCATGTGCACAGCGCAGGAGTTCACGGTGGATGCCGGCTGGGTTTAACAATCCCCCCGGGGCGCCTTCGGCGCCCCGTACCGCCGCCAGACGCGACGGCTCTTCGGAGCCGTCCAAGCCTGCGCGGGCAGGCTTGGAGCCGCGGCTCTCAGCCCCTCAGGGGGCGACACTGGCGGCCCGGCAAAGCCGGTTCCGCGGTGTCCTTGGCCTGAGTCGCGAAGACTTTTAGTCCATCTCCAGCCTGCGGCCATAGAGTGTCAGGCTCGCTGTCTTCAGCGCTTTCATCATGACCTTGGCGGCTGGCGATGGCAGCCGGTCGGTGCGGGTAATGATGCCGAAGGCGTCCATGTGACAGGGCATGTCCAGCGGCAGTACCGAGACGATACCGTGCGCGGCGTAATACCGCGCCACATCGGCCGCGACCACGGCCACCATGTCGCTTTGCTGCAGCATGCGCGTGATGAAAAGCAGGGCTGAAGACTCCACCACGTTGATGGGTGGAGCAAGCCCATCCTCGCGGAACATCAGCTCGAACCGGTGCCGCAGGACGCTGCCCGCGGGCGGCACAATCCAGGCGGCGGCCACCACGTCGCGCAGGGTGAGGCCAGACACACCCAGCAGTGGATGTCCCGGCCTCGCCATGGCGCACACCGGCTCCTCGACCAGGGGCTCATAGCGCAAATTGGTCTTGTCGTGTTCGGCAAAGAGGCGTGCCACCAGGATGTCGAGCTTGCCCTGCTCCAGCCGCTCCAGCAGCACCGGGCTGGTTTCGATATCCAGCGAAATGCGCAGGCTCGGGTGCTCCTGTTTGACCACGGCCACCGCAGACGGCAACAAGGCCAGGCCCGGCGACGTGATGGCGCCGATGCCGACCTGGCCGAAGTGGCCGGTTTTGAGTGCGGTCAGCTCGTCATGTGCCTGGTTCAGGCTGGCCAGTGCCATGCGCGCATGCCGGATCATGGTTTCGCCATACCAGGTTGGCCGCATGCCCCGGGGCAAGCGCTCAAAAAGCTGTACCTCCAGAACATCTTCCAGATCCTTGAGCAACTTGGACGCCGCCGGCTGGGTCATGCTGAGAACCTGCGCTGCGCGATGAATATTGCCTTCTTCGGCCAGTGCAACCAGTAACAGCAATTGCCTTGTTTTGAGCCGTGCGCGTATGAACCAGTGGTTGTAGGTGCTCATCGGGTTTTCCAGAATGCGTAGAACGATATCTATTTTGTCAAAAAAACGATTGGATTGATATCAAAATTAATTCTAGACTGCAGCGCTATGAAGACGAGGCTCTCACTCTCATGAAATTTGGCGAACTGCAACAAAACGCCCGGCACTATATCAATGGGCGCTGGGAAACCGGCACTACCACGGGCACCAGCACCAACCCCTCGGATACCCGGGAGGTGGTCAGCGAGTACGCACGTGCCGACCGCAACCAGACCGAACTTGCGATCCGGGCCGCAGCCGAGGCATTGCCGCACTGGAGTCACAGCACGCCGCAACGCCGGGCTGATGTACTTGACCAGATCGGCAGCGAGATCCTGGCGCGAAAAGATGAGCTGGGCATGCTGCTGTCACGGGAAGAAGGAAAAACCTTGCCCGAAGGCGTGGGCGAAGCGGCACGGGCCGGCCAGATATTCAAGTTTTTCGCAGGCGAAGCATTGCGTGTTCAGGGGGAGACCATGGCATCGGTCCGGCCCGGCATTCAGGTCGACGTGACGCGTGAACCTGTCGGCGTGGTGGGAATCATCGCGCCATGGAATTTCCCGCTGGCGATTCCGGCCTGGAAAATCGCGCCGGCACTGGCCTATGGGAACACGGTGATTTTCAAACCGGCCGAGCTGGTGCCCACCTGCGGTTGGGCTCTGGCCGAAATCATCAGCCGCTGCGGGCTGCCTGCGGGCGTCTTCAACCTTGTCATGGGAAGCGGCCGGGAAGTCGGGCARACGCTGGTCGACCATCCCCTGGTCAATGCGCTGAGTTTCACGGGCTCGGTGACAACCGGCGAACGCATCCTTCAGTCGGCTTCCGCGCGCCGCGCCAAGGTGCAGCTTGAAATGGGTGGCAAAAATCCGCTGGTGATACTGGCTGATGCCGATCTTGACCAGGCCGTCGAATGCGCCGTGCAAGGCTCGTACTTTTCGACCGGCCAGCGCTGCACCGCGTCAAGCAGGCTCATCGTGGAAGCGCCCGTACACGATGCATTCGTTGCGCGCCTGCGCCACCGCATTGCCGGGCTCAAGGTGGGCCACGCGCTGGAGCGGGGTATCGAAATGGGCCCGGTGGTTGATCGCAGCCAGCTCGAACAGAACCAGTCGTATCTGGACATAGGGCGCAACGAAGGTGCCGAGCATGTCTGGGGCGGCGAATTGCTGGAGCGCCCGACACCGGGGCATTACATGAATCCGGCGCTCTTCCTGGCCCGGCCGGAACACCGCATTGCGCGCGAAGAGATTTTTGGGCCGATAGCATGTGTGTTGCAGGCCGATGACTTTGAACACGCGCTGGCCCTGGCCAACGACACACCCTTCGGCCTCTGTGCAGGCATCTGCACGACTTCCCTCAAGCACGCCATGCATTTCAAGCGTCATGCAGAAGTCGGCATGACCATGGTGAACCTGCCTACTGCGGGTGTCGACTTCCACGTTCCGTTCGGCGGGCGCAAGGGGTCGAGTTACGGCTCACGCGAACAAGGCCGCTACGCTGCCGAGTTCTACACCACCGTCAAGACCGGTTACGTGCTAGCCTGAGCCATTGAAGATCACCAGAGAGCTTTCAGTTCCATTTCAACCAAGGAGACAAAATGAAGATCCATCGCCGCACCCTCACTGTCGCACTCGCCTGCGCCCCCCTTGCCGGCCTGTTGCCGGTTTCAGCATGGGCACAAAAGCCCATCGTGCTGGGCTTTAGCCAGGTCGGCGCGGAGAGCGAATGGCGCACCGCCAATACCGAATCCATCAAATCGGCCGCCAAGGACGCCGGCATCGAACTCAAATTCTCCGATGCCCAGCAGAAGCAGGAAAACCAGATCAAGGCGATCCGCTCCTTCATTGCCCAAAAGGTTGACGTGATCGCGTTCTCGCCCGTGGTCGAGTCGGGCTGGGAAACCGTTTTGCGTGAAGCCAAGGCCGCCAAAATTCCGGTGGTGCTGACTGACCGCTCCGTGAACGTCAAAGACACCTCGCTGTATGTTTCCTTCATGGGCTCGGACTTTGTGGAGGAAGGCCGCAAGGCAGGCCGCTGGCTTGTCGAAAAAATGAAGGGCACAAGCGGCCAGGTCAACATCGTTGAGTTGCAGGGAACCGTGGGTTCCGCGCCGGCGATTGACCGCAAAAAAGGATTTGAAGAAATCATCAAGGCCGACCCGAAGTTCAAGATCATTCGCTCGCAGACGGGTGATTTCACCCGGGCCAAGGGCAAGGAGGTGATGGAAGCCTTCCTCAAGGCCGAAGGCAAGAAGATCAATGTGCTTTTCGCGCACAACGACGACATGGCTATCGGTGCGATCCAGGCGATTGAAGAGGCTGGCATGAAGCCGGCAAAGGACATCACCATCATCTCGATCGATGCCGTCAAGGGCGCTTTCGAAGCCATGATGGCCGGCAAGCTCAATGTCTCCGTGGAGTGCAGCCCCTTGCTGGGCCCGCAGCTGATGGCGGCAGTCAAGGACATCAAGGCCGGCAAGTCCGTTCAGAAACGTATCGTTACCGAAGAGGGTATTTTTCCGATGGAAGTAGCCGCCAAGGAATTCCCCAAGCGTAAATACTGATCAGCATCCGGGCCGGCGCCCCGATACTGGGGCGCTCTTTCAAACCTCCAGAAGGAAACTATTTCATGAAACGTACATTTCTCCAGACCCTGCTCGCCGGCCTCGTGCTGGGAACCCTCGGTATTGCACCGTCAGTCCAGGCGCAAGACAAAGGCAGCATCGGCATTTCGATGCCCACCAAATCCTCTGCCCGCTGGATCGCCGACGGCGACAACATGGTCAAGGTGCTCAAGGAGCGCGGCTACAAAACCGACCTGCAATATGCTGATGACGACATCCCGAACCAGCTTGCCCAGATCGAGAACATGATCACCAAGGGCGCGAAGGTGCTGGTGATCGCCTCCATCGACGGCACCACACTGTCCAAGGCGTTGCAGAACGCGGCCGACAAGGGTGTCAAGGTCATCGCCTATGACCGTCTGATCAAGGGTTCGAAGAACGTGGATTACTACGCCACCTTCGACAACTTCCAGGTTGGCGTGCTGCAGGCCACTTCCATCGTCGACAAGCTGGGCCTGAAGCAGGGCAAGGGCCCTTTCAACATTGAACTCTTCGGCGGTTCCCCGGACGACAACAATGCATTTTTCTTCTACGACGGCGCCATGAGCGTGCTCAAGCCCTACATCGACAGCGGCAAGCTGGTGGTGCGCAGCAAGCAGATGGGTATGAACAAGGTTGGCACGCTGCGCTGGGACGGTGCGGTCGCCCAGGCACGCATGGACAACCTGCTCTCGGCCTACTACGGCAAGGAAAAGGTCCACGCGGTCCTGTCGCCATATGACGGCCTGTCCATCGGCATTTTGTCCTCGCTCAAAGGCGTCGGCTACTGCACGGCGCAGCAGCCTTGCCCGGTGGTCAGTGGGCAGGACGCCGAAATTCCTTCGGTGAAGTCCATCCTGAAAGGCGAGCAGTACTCGACGGTCTTCAAGGACACGCGCGAGCTGGCCAAGGTAACGGCCAACATGGTGGACGCCACCCTCTCGGGCAAGCAGCCCGAGATCAATGACACCAAGACCTACAACAACGGCGTGAAAGTGGTGCCCTCTTACCTGCTCAAGCCGGTGGCTGTGGATGCCTCTAACTGGAACCAGGTTCTGATTGGCAGCGGTTACTACAAAGAGTCACAAATCAAGTAACCCCGGCTGAAGGGTGAAAGCACGACGGTCCCGTGCCGGGGAGGCGCGGGACTGTTTACGCCCATGGGTGTCAATCACCTGCGGAGCGATTTTTGTACCAAAGGACAGGCATTGGAAACGATTCTCGAGATGCGCGACATCCGCAAAACCTTCCCAGGGGTGGTCGCGCTGAACAAGGTCAACCTGCGCGTGCGCGCGGGTGAGATTCATGCCATCGTCGGTGAAAACGGCGCCGGAAAATCGACCTTGATGAAAGTGCTCTCGGGGGTCTATCCGCACGGCTCCTACAGCGGGGACATCGTCTACGAAGGCCAGGAGCGCCAGTTCCTCGGCATCCACGACAGCGAGCAGCTGGGCGTCATCATCATCCACCAGGAGCTGGCGCTGGTGCCGCTGCTATCCATTGCCGAGAACATTTTCCTTGGCAACGAGACCGCACAGCGCGGCGTGATCGACTGGATGGCTGCGCATAGCAAGACACAGGCCCTGCTGAAAAAAGTGGGCCTCAAGGAATCACCCGCCACGCTGATCACGGACATCGGCGTGGGCAAGCAGCAACTGGTGGAAATTGCCAAGGCCCTGTCGAGGCAGGTCAAGTTGCTGATCCTCGATGAGCCGACGGCGAGCCTCAACGAAAACGACAGCC
>NZ_JBFUAZ010000011.1:0-23093 GCF_056406035.1 Polaromonas sp. P1_E1_2
GCACGCACATTGGTCAGCAGCACATCGCGCGCCAACGTTGATTTGCCGGAGCCCGATACACCCGTCACCGCCACCAGCCGGTACAGCGGCACGGTGACCGACACATCCTTGAGGTTGTGCAGGTCGGCATTGACCACGGTGAGCCAGGAGGTGAAGGGCCCGGCGGCGGCCGGCGCCGCATTGTGCAGTGCGCTGGCATTGGCAGCGGCGGCCTTGAGCGCAGCGGCTTTCAGCGTGGCCGCCTTCTGCTTGCTCACCGGCTTGGCGTTAACGTCAACGGGCGCTTCTTTCACCGCGGTCAGGGKTGCCACGCCCTTGCGTGTTTCGCGCCGGATCTGTAGCGGGTGAATAAGCGGGTTCGCAAGGTAGCGTCCCGTCAGAGATTCCGGCACAGCCGACAGTTGCGCCGCCGTGCCTTGTGCAACCAGCGTGCCGCCGCGCTTGCCCGCACCGGGGCCGATGTCGATGATGTTGTCGGCGCGGCGGATCGTGTCTTCGTCATGCTCGACCACCACCAGGGTGTTGCCGCGGTCGCTGAGTTTGCCCAGCGCGCTCAGCAAAATCTGGTTGTCACGCGGGTGCAGGCCGATCGTCGGCTCGTCCAGCACATAACAAACGCCCTGCAGGTTGGATCCCAGCTGCGCCGCAAGGCGGATACGCTGCGCCTCGCCGCCCGAGAGCGTGGGTGCACCACGGTCCAGCGTGAGGTAGCCCAGGCCCACGTCTTCGAGGAATTCGAGGCGACTTTTGATCTCGGGAATCAGGTCGCGCGCGATGCCGGCTTCACGGCCCAGCAGCGCGAGTTTTTCGACCCACCCCCGCACGTCCGTCACCGACAGCGCTGCGATGTCGGCAATGCCGACACCCGCGAACTTCACCGCGCGGGCCTTGGCATTGAGGCGCGTGCCTTCGCAGGTCGGGCAGGCGGTGCCGGCCACGTCTTCCACTTCGGGTTCGGCAAAACTTTGCTCGCGGCCCTTGTTGTCGTCGTCCATCACCGAGTCGTCAAACACCTTGCGCTGTTCCTTGGTGAGCTTGACGCCCGTGCCGACGCAGTCGGGGCACCAGCCGTGCTTGCTGTTGTAGCTGAAGAGACGCGGGTCCAGCTCGGCATACGAGGTGGCACAAATCGGGCAGGCACGCTTGGTCGAAAAGGCGATCAGCTTGCCGATGTTTTTGGCGCTGGCGCCGGCCATCATCGCGCCGCGCAAACCATCCAGCGGCGCCAGCACATGGACCACGCCCTTGCCGTGCTCCAGCGCGGTCGCGAGCGCGGCACGCAAGGCGGCCTCGTTGTCGGGCGACACATGGATGTCGGCAATCGGCAGCTCGACCGTGTGTTCCTTGAATCGGTCAATGCGCGGAAAGCCCGTGGTCGGCAAAAACTCGCCGTCGATGCGCAAATGCGTGTAGCCGCGCGGGCGCGCCCAGTCGGCCAGCTCGGTGTAGACGCCCTTGCGCGCAATCACCAGCGGGGCCAGCAGGCCGATGTGCTGGCCGCGGTAGGTTTTGATCAACTGCGCGGCGATGCTTTCAGGGCTTTGCGGCATCACGGCCGCGCCGTCCTTGGTGCAGTGCTGGATGCCCAGCTTCACATACAGGAGGCGCAGGAAATGCCAGACCTCGGTGGTCGTGCCCACGGTGGACTTGCGGCCGCCGCGCGAGAGGCGCTGCTCGATCGCCACGGTGGGCGGAATGCCGTAGACCGCGTCCACCTCGGGCCGGCCCGCCGGCTGCACGATGCTGCGCGCATAGGCGTTCAGTGATTCGAGGTAGCGCCGCTGCCCTTCGTTGAACAGGATGTCAAAGGCCAGCGTGGACTTGCCCGAGCCCGACACGCCCGTCACCACATTGAACTTGCCGCGCGGAATGTCGACCGACAGGCTCTTGAGGTTGTTCTCTTTGGCGTTGACGATCTGGATCAGGTTGGAGAAGGCCGGGCGTGTAGCCCAGACCTTGGGACGCGACTCTTCAACGCCGTGCACCTTGCCCATCGCCTGCTCGTATTCGCGCAGGGCGAGCGCCGTGTGTGAGGTCGGGTGCTGGCGCACTTCTTCGGGCGTGCCCTGCGCCACCAACAGGCCACCGCCCTCTCCGCCTTCGGGGCCGAGGTCGATCAGCCAGTCGGCCGAGCGGATCACGTCCAGGTTGTGTTCGATGACGATCAGCGAGTGACCGGCTTCGAGGAGCTTGCGCAGCGCGCGCATCAGCTTGGCGATGTCGTCAAAGTGCAGGCCGGTGGTCGGCTCGTCAAACAAAAAGAGCGTGCCACGGCCTGGTTGCCTGAGTGCCAGCGCCTGCTTGCTGGCGCTCGCCGTCTTGCTGGCATTGGCCAGAAAGCCCGCGAGCTTGAGGCGCTGCGCCTCCCCCCCCGAGAGCGTGGGCACGGGCTGGCCCAGCTTCACATATTCCAGGCCCACATCGACGATGGGCTGCAGGGAACGCACCACTTCGCGGTCTTGCGCAAAGAGCGCAATCGCCTCGCTCACCGTGAGGTCCAGTACGTCGGACACATTGAGCAGGCGCGGCTTCACGTCGCCTATCGCCTTGCGTTCAATCGTCACTTCGAGGATCTCGGCGCGGTAACGCTTGCCGTCGCAGTCGGGGCAGCGCAGGTAGACGTCGCTGAGGAACTGCATCTCGACATGCTCGAAGCCCGAGCCGCCGCAGGTCGGGCAACGCCCGTCGCCGTTGTTGAAGCTGAACTTGGTGGCGGTGTAGCTGCGTTGTTTGGCCAGCGGTGCCAGCGCGAACAGGTCACGCACGGCGTCCCACGCCCCCACATAGCTGGCGGGATTGGACCGCGCCGTCTTGCCGATGGGCGACTGGTCAACAAACACCACATCGGTCAGGTGGTCGGCGCCCATGAGGCGGTCGTGCAGGCCTGGCGTTTCGGTCGCCTTGCCGAACTGGCGCAGCAGCGCGGGCGCGAGGATGTCCTGCATCAGCGTGGACTTGCCCGAGCCGCTGACGCCGGTAACGCACACCAGGCGCTGCAGCGGAAAGTCGACGGTCAGGTTCTTCAGGTTGTGGTCGCGCGCGCCTTCGAGGATGAGGCGCGGGGTGTTGTCGGTCACCGCGCGCTTGAAGCCCATGCCCACCTGCTTGCGCGAGCCGAGGTAGGCGCCGGTCAGCGTGTCGGCGTGTTTGATGTCGTCGGGCGTGCCGTCAAACACGATCTGGCCGCCCTTCTCGCCCGGGCCCGGGCCCATGTCGATCAGGCGGTCGGCCGCCAGCATGACGGCCGGGTCATGCTCGACCACCACCAGCGTGTTGCCGGCGTCACGCAGGCGGTGCATGGCCTGGGTGATGCGGTTCATGTCGCGCGGGTGCAGGCCAATGGAAGGCTCATCGAGCACAAACAGCGTGTTCACCAGCGAGGTGCCCAGCGCGGTCGTGAGGTTGATACGCTGCACTTCCCCACCCGAGAGCGTGCGGCTCTGCCGGTCGAGCGTGAGGTAGCCGATGCCGACATCACACAGGTACTTCACGCGAGTCTGGATTTCTTCGAACAGCGACTTGAGCGCCTGCAATTCGGCATCGTCGCCCATCACGTCGAGTGAAAGGCCGCTGAAGAACTGCCGCAGCCTGTCAATCGGCAGGCGCATCAGGTCGTGCAGCGCCAGGCCCGGCAGGGCTTCGAGCTGCTCGCGGCTCCACTGCACCCCCACCGGCATGAAGCGCTGGCTGGGCGGCAGCACCGCATCTGCGGCTTCTTTGGAACCGAGGCGCCAGAGCAAAGACTCGAGCTTCAGACGCGCGCCGCCGCAGGTTTCGCATTGCGTGTAGCTGCGGTATTTCGACAGCAGCACGCGGATGTGCATCTTGTAGGCCTTGCTTTCAAGGTATTCGAAGAAGCGCTTGATGCCGTACCACTGCTTGTTCCAGTTACCGTCTTTGTAGCCCGGTGTGCCGTTGATGACCCAGCCCTGCTGCTCGGGCGTGAGCTTGTACCAGGGCGTGTCGCGCGGAACGCCCGCCGCTTCGGCGTGGCGCAGCAGGTCGTCCTGCGCTTCCTTCCAGGCCGGGGTCTGGATGGTCTTGATGGCGCCGGCGCGCAGGGTGAGCTTGTCGTTGGGA
The DNA here is from genome assembly GCF_056406035.1 of Polaromonas sp. P1_E1_2. Classification (NCBI taxonomy): domain Bacteria; kingdom Pseudomonadati; phylum Pseudomonadota; class Betaproteobacteria; order Burkholderiales; family Comamonadaceae; genus Polaromonas; species Polaromonas sp. P1_E1_2. Next base: position 4,081 of record NZ_JBFUAZ010000011.1, read on the forward strand.
ATCACCAGGCCGTAGTCGACGCCGATGACGCGGCCAAAGCCGCGGCAGGTTTCGCACGCGCCCATGGCCGAGTTGAAAGAGAACAGCGAGGGCGTGGGGTTGGTGTAGCGCAGGTCGCTGTCGGGGCAATGCAGGCCCGTGGAGAAGCGCCACATCACATCCGGTTGACCATCCTCTGCGTGTTGTACATAGATGTTCAGGCGCCCGCCACGCTTCAATGCCGTCTCGATAGCTTCCATCACACGGGCTTTTTCCACCGCGTGGGTGCGAAAACGGTCGGCCACCACGTCGAGCAGCTTGTGCGGGCCGGCCGGCGTGGCCACATCGCGCTGGGCATGCACGCGCGTGAAGCCACTGACAGAGAGCCACTGCTCGACCTGCTCGGTGCTGGTGTTGCCGGGCAACTCGACCGGGAAGGTCAACACCACGCGCGGGTCACCTTCTTCGGTGCGCGCCATCAGCTCGGCATAAATCGACTCGGGCGTGTCGTGGCGCACGTTCTGGGCGGTCTGCTTGTCGAAGAGTTGCGCAGCACGCGCGTAAAGCAGCTTCAGGTGGTCGTTGAGCTCCGTCATGGTGCCCACGGTGGAGCGCGAGCTGCGCACCGGATTGGTCTGGTCGATGGCGATGGCGGGCGGCACGCCTTCCACCTTGTCGACGGCCGGCTTGTCCATGCGGTCAAGGAACTGCCGCGCGTAAGCAGAGAAGGTCTCCACATAGCGGCGCTGCCCTTCGGCAAACAAGGTATCGAACACCAGGGAGGATTTTCCCGAACCGCTGGGTCCTGTAACTACCGTCATTTCACCGGTGCGAATATCCAGATCGAGGTTTTTGAGGTTGTGCTGGCGCGCGCCGCGAATGCGGATGATTCCCTGGGACATGAGTGCAGTCTTTCCTGAAGAGGTCAAACATTCTAGACAGGGCAACCGGCTGTGCAGGATGTAGGGATTAATGTCCTTTTTGCACACTTTTAGCTACGCCAATTAGGGCGGCTTCTGGTTTTCCTGATCGCATTTTTTGCGCTTTCATGCTTCACTTATGGATACATCATTTCACCCCGGATGGAAACACTGTGAACAACATGAAAAAACTCAGCAGATGGTGCGCCGCCATCGCGATGGTGGCCGTGGCCCAGGCCAGCCATGCGCAACTCCTTGTCGGGCAGACCGCAGGGTTTACTGGCCCCGTGGGCGCCGGCGTCAAGGAAACCACGGAAGGCGCCAAGCTCTACATCGACGCCGTCAATGCCAAGGGCGGTGTGGGCGGGCAAAAGATTGAGCTGGTGTCGCTCGACGACAAATTCGATCCCAAGCTGGCGGTCGAAAACGCACGCAAGCTGATTGAAGAACAAAACGTGCTGGCCATGTTCCTGACCCGCGGTACACCCCATACCGAAGCCATCATTCCGCTGCTCGACAAAAACAGCGTGCCGCTGGTCGGCCCTTCTACCGGTGCCATGGTGCTGCACCAGCCCGTCAAAAAACATGTGTTCAACGTACGCGCCACCTACCAGCGTGAAGCCGAGAAAGCGGTCACTCACCTGCATTCCATGGGCATCACCCGTATCGGCATCGTGTATGCCGACGACAGCTTCGGCGCTGACGGCGTGATGGGCGCGCAAAAAGGGCTGACGACTGCCAAGCTGCAGCCCGCTGTACTGGAAAAATTCGACCGCTCCAAACCCGACTTCGCGCCGATCGCACCCAAGGTTTACCAGTCCAACGCGCAGGCCGTCATCATGGTGGCCTCAGGGCAGGCCGTGGTCGACGGCATCAAGGCCTTCCGCGCGGGCGGCTCCACGGCGCAGATCGTGACGCTTTCGAATAATGCCTCGGGCGGCTTTGTGAAAAGCCTGGGCGACAACGCCCGTGGCGTGATCGTCACGCAGGTGTTTCCGTATGAGCGGTCCATCGCCTTCCCCATGGTGAAGGAAGCACAGGAGCTGGCCAAGGCCAAGGGGCAAGCCGACGTGAGCCCCGCGATGCTGGAAGGTTTTGCCGCTGCAAAGGTGTTGGTAGAGGGCTTGCGCCGGGCAGGCGCCAAACCCACGCGCGAGAAACTCCAGGCGGCCCTGGAGGGCATGCGCAAGATTGATATCGGCGGGCTGGAAGTGAGCTACAGCCCCGAAGACCATACCGGGCTGGATTTTGCCGATCTGTCCATCATCGGCACCGACGGAAAATTCAAGAGATAAATAGCACCCCCCTGCCGACGCTCACTTCGTGTAGCGTCACCTCCCCCCAAGGGGGACAGGCGCCTTGCGCCCGGCGTAGCCGGATCGCGGCCCCTGCTTGGGAAGAGAATCCCCCCTGCCGACGCTCACTTCGTGTAGCGTCACCTCCCCCCAAGGGGACAGGCGCCTTGCGCCCGGCGTAGCCGGATCGCGGCCCCTGCTTGAAAAGAGAATCCCCCCTGCCGACGCTCACTTCGTGTAGCGTCACCTCCCCCCAGGGGGGACAGGCGCCTTGCGCCCGGCGTAGCCGGATCGCGGCCCCTGCTTGCGAATTCGCACACCTGCGGCGCCAAGCCGTACGGGTTTGCTCAGCCGTAAAGCGCGCTTTCGAGTTCCTTGAACTTCTCGGGGCCTACAGCTTCCTTGATCTTGGGTGCCAGCTCCTTGAGCTTGTCGATGTCGCCTGCGGCTTCCACCGCCAGGTTTAGGCGGAAACCCCGAAGGCCCAGGGCAGCCGTCAGCCGCGTGGCGATGGGGTAAGCCCTTGAATAATGCTCCTGCGCATTCAGGGTAGGACTGCCATCTGCGTTTTGGGCCGACACCTCCGGAACCGGCTCATCAGGCGGCTGCACCGCCAGCGGCGCCAGCAGGCCCAGCGAAATCAGGTGGTTGATGTCTTCTGCGGTGACGCCGAATCCCGAGGTGGCCTTGACCACATCCTCCAGGCTGCGTTTGCCGTCAAACATGATGAAGGCAGAGCGCTGCCGGGGGGTCAATGCGACGGTTCGGTTCTGCACGGCGGTCTGGCCGGCTTCCGTCTTGGTGTAAATCATCGGCTGATCTCCAAATAAATGCGCGAGGGTGCCACCATGAGGTGCTTGATTTTCAGAGACGCTGTGATCGTTGTTTTTGTCTCTGTTAATTCAATTTAACTCATTTTCACCGGCAACGCACCTTTTCTGGGCATGATCGCGGCGACGTCCTGCACGCAAAAGCGCCACTCGCTGTCAGCCTGACCCCTTCACTCAACCATTCGTACGCGCTTCCAGAGCAGTGATAACAACAGGTGCAGCCAGCCGCGAAGCACCATGTTTTTCACCGCCCAGATCAATATCGCCGCCCTTGTTCAACAGAAATAATGCCAGCCCGGCAATCACGATAAAACCCACAACAATTTTCCACATCTTTCTTTCTCCCAAAAAAAAGCCCCCGGCAAATGGATGACGAGGGCCCGTAAAAAACATAAGGCTTTTCAGCCTGAAAAGGCCGGTGCGGGCTCCTGGCCCGCACCGGCGCAAATACCCGTCAGTCGTTGGCGTAAATATCCACGTCCTTGGTTTCCTTGATGAACAAGGTGCCCACCACCAGCGTCATGCCGGCGATGATGATCGGGTACCAGAGGCCGTTGTACATATTGCCGGTCTGCGCCACGATGGCAAAAGCCGTGGTGGGCAGCAGGCCGCCGAACCAGCCGTTACCGATGTGGTACGGCAGGCTCATGGAGGTATAACGGATGCGGGTCGGGAACAACTCCACCAGCATGGCTGCGATCGGGCCGTACACCATGGTGACCAGAACCACCAGATAGAACAGGATGGCCGTGACCATGACCTTGTCGACCTTGGCTGGATCAGCCTTGCTCGGGTAGCCGGCAGCCTTCAGGTCGTCCGCGACCGCTTTCTTGAACTCGGCATCCTTCTTCTTGGCGTCGTCGGCGCTGAGGCCCTTGGCGGTGTAGCTGGAGATGGCGGTTTCGCCGATCTTGATGGTGGCCACGGTGCCGGCGGGTGCGACAACGTTGTCATAGCTCACCGAAGCGCCTGCCAGCACCTGCTTGGCGATGTCGCAGGAGCTGGTGAATTTGACGGTGCCGGTCGGGTTGAACTGGAACGAGCACTCTTTCGGGTCGGCGGTCACAACCACCTTGTTCTTGGCTTGTGCCGCGGCCAGGTCAGGATTGGCGGCTTTGGTCAGCGCGGTGAACACCGGGAAGTAGGTGACCACAGCCAGCAGGCAGCCGGCCATGATGATGGGCTTGCGGCCGATCTTGTCGGACAGCGTTCCGAAGATCACGAAGAAAGGCGTACCCAGGATCAACGAATAAGCCACCAGGATGTTGGCCGTGGGGCCGTCGACCTTGAGCGCCTGCGTCAGGAAGAACAACGCGTAGAACTGGCCGGAGTACCAGACCACGGCCTGGCCGGCGGTCAGGCCGATCAGCGCCAGGATCACGATCTTCAGGTTTTTCCACTGGCCGAAAGATTCGGACAACGGTGCCTTGGAGGTTTTGCCCTCAGCCTTCATTTTCTGGAACGCGGGGGATTCGTTCATCGACAACCGGATGTAGACCGACACGGCCAGCAGCAGGATGGACACGATGAACGGAATGCGCCAGCCCCAATCAGCGAATGCGACTTCGCCCATGGCGGTACGCACACCCAGGATGACCAGCAGGCTCAGGAACAGGCCCAGCGTGGCTGTGGTCTGGATCCAGGAGGTGTAGGCGCCGCGCTTGCCCTGTGGCGAGTGCTCGGCCACATAGACAGCTGCACCGCCGTATTCACCGCCGAGCGCCAGGCCTTGCAGCATGCGCAGGGCAATCAGGATCACCGGGGCGGCGACACCGATGGATGCATAGTTGGGCAAGAGGCCGACGATGAAGGTCGACAAGCCCATGATCACGATGGTGACCAGGAAGGTGTACTTGCGGCCGATCATGTCGCCCAGGCGGCCGAACACCAGCGCGCCGAAGGGGCGCACGATGAAGCCGGCTGCAAAAGCGAGCAGCGCAAAGATGAAGGCAGAGCCTGCATCCAGTCCGCTGAAGAACTGCTTGGCAATGATGGCTGCCAATGAACCGTAGAGGTAGAAGTCGTACCACTCAAATACGGTGCCGAGCGAGGAGGCGAAAATCACCTTCTTCTGCTCGGCTGTCATCGGCCTGTTGTCGACGGCTGTTGCCATGATGTTGTCTCCAAAATAATGAGACTTCCGGTATGGAAGCTACCTTCATTATTTTGGTTGTGCCTGACCTAGCTCTGACGTGAAACTAACAGGAGCTTTCACGAAACTTATGCGTGGCTGACAAGTCAAGGGGAAACCCTTGAAGAACTTTTCAGCATGCGAAGCACCTCAGGGAAAACGCTTAAAACCTTCTTAGGCCCCGCGTCGAATGCCCGTCGCAACCTTACACGCGGCATTCCAGCCATCACCATCAAACCACGGGCTGCCGAGCAGGTACTCGCGCAGCATCGGCAACGCATCCAGGCCCCAGAAAATTTTGCCGTCCACCTCAAACGCCGGCACACCAAAAACACCTTTCGCAATCGCCGCTTCGGTATTGCTTTTGAGCTGCGCCTTCACGCCCTCGTCCTGCACATCGCGCGCAGGCGCGAGCTGCTTGAGCAGCGCTTCGTAACGGGCCGCATCGCCGGCCTCACCGCCTTCGCCCCAGACATGGCGAAAGATGGTTTCGCACGCATAGCGGTTGGGTGTGCCGCCCTGCCCCTCAGGGCCGCAGGCCACGGCCAGGCGCAGCAAGGGCAATGGGTTGAAGGGGTGGCTGGCCGGCATCTTCATTGCGATACCCAGGCTGTGCGCCAGCCACAGCACCTGCCGGTAGGTCCAGTCGCGTTTGGGAGCGATCTCCGCAGGGCCCAGCTGGCCATAGTGCTTGAGCATGCCCGCGAACAGCACCGGCGTGTACGCCACGCTATAGCTCACACCCTTCAGCGCTTCTGGAAGGCGCTCAAAAGCCAAAAAGGCATAGGGCGAAATGACGTCGAAGTAGCATGTGATGTGCTTGATCGCGGGTGCATTACCGGCTACCGGCTTCATCGTTGTGTTCTCGCCGGTCATGGCTGCATCGCAGCCATGCGCTGCCCTATGGATGTCCAGATATGGCGTTTAGCGGTGTCGTCAGCCCCACTCCACTGCGCGATTTCATCGCGCGTGCGAAAGCAGCCTTCGCACAGGCCCGACGCCGCGTTCATGCGGCACACGGAAATGCAGGGCGACGGAACGTCCGGCTCATTATCGAGTGTGGCCGCGCGCAGAGAGACCAGTTCGATCGCGTGCTTGCGCGCCAGTTTGTCTTCGTCCACATTCACCGCAAAGTCTGCCACCGGCGCGCCCGTCAGCAGCTCAAGCTCCTGCGGCGACAGCTGGAACACCGCATGCGGATGGCCCGCGGCCGCCCACACGGTTTCAAAGCGGAACAGCGAGCGGTCAATCAGCGTCACGGAGGGCGTGGCATGCGCCAGCGGCGACACACCGCCTATGGAGAACCCCGTGCGCGCCTTCACAAACTCCGCATCGGCCCGTGCCAGGCGCTTGCCATCGATACACACCATGGCCTCGACCTTTTTTTCATCAACCCGCTGGTCGCCGGACGTCACCACCAGCACGGCGGCATCGTCAGACTTTCGGCGAAAAATAATGCTCTTGGCAATCTGGCCCACCTGCACACCCAGTGCATCGGCTGCCTGCTGCGCGGTGCGCGCGGCATCGTCGAGCATGACGGGTGCATGCAGGTGGCCGCTGTCCAGCAGTACAGCGGCAACCCGCTGCACGCCCTCCGGTAACGCTTTCAGTTCAGCACCACACATGTCAATTCATTCGTTTGTTAAGAAGCGCGGTTGCCGCGCGGGAGTTCGGCTTGCGCCCGAGAAAATCGCTGATGAATTTTCCWGCATCRATSAGCTTGTCCAGGTCWATGCCCGTYTCAATGCCCATGCCATGCAGCATGTASACSACRTCTTCRGTSGCCACATTGCCGGTRGCRCCCTTGGCAAAMGGGCARCCGCCCAGGCCGGCCGAKGAGGTGTCGTATTGCCATACGCCCATCTGCAATGCCATGAGCGTATTGCCCAGCGCCTGGCCGTAGGTATCGTGAAAATGCCCGGAGACATCGTCGATGTCGAAATGTTTGAGCGTCGCCTCCATGGCGCGCTGCACTTTGAGCGGCGTGCCCACACCAATCGTGTCAGCCACCCCCACATGCTGCACGCCTATGCCCTTCATCAGGCCGGCGAGCATGCTCACACGTTCAGGCGCAATTTCACCTTCATAGGGGCAGCCAACGGTGCAAGACATCGCGCCCCGCACATAAATGCCTTTTTCACGCGCAGCTTCCACCACGGGGCGAAATCGCTCAATGCTTTCGGCGATCGAGCAGTTGATGTTCTTCTGGCTAAAGGCTTCGCTGGCCGCGCCGAACACCACGATCTCGTCGGGCCACAGCTCGCGCGGCGGCGCAATCGCGGCTTCAAAGCCTTTCATGTTGGGCGTCAGCACCGAATAGCGCACACCCGGCTTGCGCTTGATGCCGGCCATCACCTCGGCGTTGTCGGCCATTTGCGGCACCCACTTGGGCGACACATAACTTGTGACTTCGATCTCTGTGAGGCCGGCATCCTGCAGGCGGTGCACCAGCCCGATCTTCACCGCGGCAGGCACCTGGGCTTTTTCGTTCTGCAAGCCGTCGCGCGGGCCGACATCGACAATTTTGACTTTGGAGGGCAAGGACATGGTTTTTCCAGTATTCGATTTCAAGGTCAGGCGGCCGCAGGTGCCGCGCCGCGCGGGCGCAACCACAAAAGCAGCCAGCCGGCCAGCACACCCAGCGCACTGAACAACAAAAGAACCCCACCGATAAAGCCCTGCACCAGCACCGACCCCACAATCTGGGCCTGCACCGGGTCTTGTGCCGGGTAACGCACCTTCACGGCTTCACCGACTTTGTGAATGGCGCCGCCCTGGCGCACCAGAGGATCAGCCACACGCAGGGTACGGCCATCGTGTGCGGAAAATTCGACAATGCTTTTCTGGCCCATGCTGAGCTTCAGGCGGGACGCTTCATGTCCCACCACCCGCCCGGCGACCGTGCGGGTGTCGCTGCCCAGGCCCAGGCTCGAGGCCAGCAACCAGGCCGCTCCCAAGGCCGTCAAGCCGCTGGGCACCAGCAACAACCAGCCCAAAACACTGAGCAGTCGGCGAGATGTGGACGATGGCATCAATGAAACTCCGGGGCCTGCGCTTCAACAGCCGCTTCAATAGCCACGCAGTGGATCAACAATACCAGCAACCCGCTCTCCGCGTTCGACGGCACGCACCTTGCCCGCAATCTGGGCAATACTTTCCTCACGCAGCGTGCGGGCCGAGGTGTGCGGGGTTACCGTGACCTTCGGGTGTTTCCAGAAAGGGTGGTCTGCCGGCAGCGGTTCAACATGGAATACATCCAGCGTGGCGCCCGCCAGGTGGCCGTTGTCGAGCAGCGTGATCAGGTCGCCATCGACCAGGTGGCTGCCGCGCGCCACGTTGATGACATAGCCGCCCGGCCGCAACTGCGACAGGGTGTCCAGGTTCATGATGCCCCGCGTTTCAGACGTCAGCGGCAGCAGGCACACCAGGATGCGGCTGGCCGCGAGAAAATCCTGAAAGCCCTGCCCACCCGCATCGCCTGAAAAACACCGCACACCCTCAATCGTCTTGGGCGACCGGCTCCAGCCATTGACCGGAAAATCAAACTGCGCCAATGCACGTCCGACGCGCTCGCCCAGCACGCCCAGGCCCATCACGCCAATGGGGAAATCGGTGCGCAGGCGCGGCTTGCGGTACGACCACTTGCCTTCGGCAATATCGGCCTCATAGCCATCGAGCTCGCGAAAATGGCGAATGACCGCATGGCACACAAACTCGGCCATCTGCACGGACATGCCGGCATCGTCCAGCCGCACCACCGGTACGCCGGCGGGCAGCCGCAGCTTCATCAGCGCATCAACGCCGGCGCCAATATTGAAGATGCCTTTGAGCTTTGGCTGCTCGTCAAAGAACTGCTGGGGCGGCGCCCAGACCACCGCGTAGTCGGCCAGCGCCGCGCCAGTGGACCACAACTCCACCTGCGCATCGGGAAACTCGGCTTTCAGGCCGTCTACCCAAGGCTGGGGTTTGATATCGGAACAGCAAAAACTGATGCGCATGAAAAGAATCCCGTTTGAATCAAAGCAAAGTAAAAATCAAACGGCTATTTTCAACAATTCCGAGCCCTCGCTCACCTGGTCACCCGGCGCATACAGCAACTCCTGCACCACGCCATCGGCCGGCGCGGCAATGGTGTGCTCCATCTTCATGGCTTCCATCACCGCCAGTGGCTGGCCCTTGCTCACCTTGTCACYGGCCTTGACGGCAAACGACACCACCTTGCCCGGCATGGGCGCCGTGAGGCGGCCGCCTTCGGCCTGCGCTTCGCCCGCATGGGCCAGCAGGTCAATCGAAAGGATTTGCGTGGCGCCTTTGGCGGTGAACACATGGTCCAGCTCGCCCTGGGCATACACGGCAGCCGTCATGCGCTGGCCGGCAAACTGCACGTCAATGCCCTGGGCGGTTTCGGCAAACACCAGCGGGCCCGATGCCTCGCCAATCGTGAGGCGCAGCGCACCGTCGTGCAGATAGGCAAGCGTTGCCTTGGCCGGTTCGTCGTGAAATTCAAACTCAAAGCGGCGTTCCATCACCCCATGCGAGCGCCAGCCATCGCGGCGGCTGAAAGGGTCTGCGCCTTCCATGGCCCGCTCATCCAGCAGGGCCTTGGCCACCGCCGCCGCACCCGCCATGGCCAGGCCCACCGGCTCCTGCTTGAAAAGCACGGCTTCTTCGCGCTGGATCAGCGCGGTGTCGAGGTTGGCTTTGGCAAACGACGGGCTGCGCACCACATAGCGCAAGAACTGCACATTGGTGCTCAGGCCCACGATGCGGGTCTGCGCCAGAGCATCGTCCAGCCGGGCCAGCGCTTCTTCGCGCGTGGCGCCATGCACGATCAGCTTGGCCACCATGGAGTCGTAGTAAGGCGAGATCGCATCGCCTTCGCGCACGCCGTCATCCACCCGGACCTGTCCTCTTTCAAATGCCGTGTGCGCCGGCTTCTTGTAGACGTGCAGCGTGCCGGTGGCGGGCAGGAAGTTGTTGTCGGGTGTTTCGGCGCAGATACGCGCTTCGATGGCGTGGCCGTTGATGCGCAGTTGGTCTTGCGCCAATGGCAGTTTTTCACCCGAGGCCACGCGCAGTTGCCATTCCACCAGGTCCAGCCCGGTAATCGCTTCGGTCACCGGGTGCTCCACCTGCAGGCGAGTGTTCATTTCCATAAAGAAGAAATTCATGCTGCCATCTGCGCGCTGCTCGACGATAAATTCCACGGTTCCCGCGCCGACATAATTCACGGCACGCGCAGCGGCCACAGCGGCCTCTCCCATCTGCTTGCGCATGGCTTCGGTCATACCGGGGGCCGGCGCCTCTTCCAGCACCTTCTGGTGGCGGCGCTGCACCGAGCAATCGCGCTCAAACAGGTAAACGTAATTGCCATGCGTGTCGCCAAACACTTGAATCTCGATGTGGCGCGGGCGCTGGGCATACTTTTCCACCAGCACCGCATCGTCGCCAAAGCTGTTGATGGCCTCGCGCTTGCATGAGGCCAGCGCCGCGTCGAAGTCTTCCGTCTTGTCGACCGCGCGCATACCTTTGCCACCGCCGCCCGCGCTGGCCTTGATCAGCACCGGATAACCAATGCGGTCAGCCTCCCGCTTGAGCAGTGCCGGGTCCTGGTCGCTGCCGTGGTAGCCGGGCACCAGCGGCACGCCGGCTTTTTCCATCAGCTGTTTGGACTCGGCCTTCAGGCCCATGGCCTTGATGGCCGAGGCCGGTGGGCCGATAAAGACCAACCCTGCGTCGGCACAGGCCTGCGCAAATTCCTCGTTCTCGCTCAGGAAGCCATAGCCAGGGTGAATCGCCTCGGCACCGGTGGCCCTGGCGGCTTCAATGATGCGCTCCCAACGCAGGTAACTGTCTTTGGGCGCGCTGCCGCCGATGTGCACGGCCTCGTCGCAAAAGCCGACATGCTTGGCGCCCGCGTCAGCGTCGGAATACACCGCAACAGATTGAATGGCCATGCGCCTTGCGGTAGCAGCTACCCGGCAGGCGATCTCGCCCCTGTTAGCGATAAGAATTTTTTTAAACATGGTCGTTCTTTGAGAAAGGAGACTTCAAGGTGAAAGCCGAAGCGGTGCCGGGGTCGGGCCGGCCGCTGAAGATGCGGGCCACGCGGATAAACAGCTGACGCAGGAACCGCCAGCAAACGCGGATCAGCCAGATGCTGAGCGCCAGCACCAGGGCCAGCACCACCACAAACACCAGCGGGTGCGCAATCGCCAGCCACAGGCCGGCCGGCACCAGCGAGTCTTCGACCAGCGAGGCGCCAATATTGCTGAAGGGCTCGGGCGAGGTGTTGATGGCTGCGCGCGTGGTGGCCTTGGCGGCAAAGCTGGTAGCGGCCAGCGTGCCGCCCAGCAGGGCCGCCACCAACGCGCCCAGGCCGTTGTCGGCGCCAAACACGGCGGCTGCAAGCGCCGCACCAGCAGGGATGCGAATCACGCCGTGCACCACATCCCACAGCGAATCCAGCCCCGGAATCTTGTCGGCAAAAAATTCAATGAACACCATGAAGCCGCTGACCCCCAGCACCACCGGGTTGGCCAGCAGGTGCAGGCCCTGCGGAAGCTCTACCCAGCCCATAAACCCTGCCAGCCCGGTGAGCAGCACGACAAGGTACAGGCGCACACCGCTGGCCCAGCCCAACGCACCGGCCAGGGCAATCAGTTGTGCGGTGTCCAGACTCATGGAGCCCCCACGCTTTTCACTTCGTGTAATACGCTGCCCCCCGAGGGGGCGCGAACTTGCTTGGGGCGGCCCGGCGCGGCGCTCATCCGCTGTTCATGCGAGGCACTGCTCAAAAACCAGCGAACGCCGCGGGACCGGCTTTGCCGGACCGCTGGTGTTGCCCCCTCGAGGGGGGAGGCGGCTACACGAAGTGAGCAAGAAACGGGGGGGAGTGTCATATTTGCCAGTTCGGTTTGCGTTTTTGCAGGAAGGATTGAACGCCCTCACGCCCCTCGGGGCTCACACGCACATCGGCAATACTCTCCACCGTCATCTGCACCAGCTCCGGCGTGATGGGCTGGCCGGCCACGTCCTGCACCAGCTGCTTGCACAGCTTCACGGCCTCCGGGCCGGCGTTGACAAGCGCCTTCACAAGCTCGGCCACCTTGGCGTCCAGCGCGTCGGCCGTCACCACTTCATGAACAAAACCAATGCGCAAGGCCTCGGCCGCATCAAAACGTTCGGCAGTCAGAAAATAGCGATGCGCCGCCCGCGCGCCCATGGCGCGGATCACATACGGGCTGATGGTGGCGGGTATCAGGCCCAGCTTCACCTCGCTAAGGCAATACCCGGCCGTGTCCACCGACACAGCCATGTCGCAGGCTGCCACCAGGCCCATGCCGCCGGCATACACGTCGCCCTGTATGCGGGCAATCACCGGCTTGGGGCATTCATAAACAGCCTGCAGCATGGTCGCCAGGCGGCCCGCGTCTTCCAGGTTCTGCGCATGGGTGTAGTCGGCCATGCTGCGCATCCAGTTCAGGTCGGCGCCGGCACAAAAGGCCGTGCCGTTGGCCGCCAGCACAACGCAGCGCACCTCGTCGTGCATGCCCAGCTCGACAAAAGCCTGCGTCATCTCGGCGATGACCTCCTGGTTGAAGGCATTGCGCACGTCAGGCCGGTTCAGCGTGACGGTGGCGAGCGGCCCGCTCAACGTGATCGTGAGGTGGTTCATGGCTGTGTCCAGACGACGTCATCGTCGACGGCGTAAAGTTTGCATTTTTCCGGCGATTTGCGGTTGCAGCTGTCAAGCGCCCGCTTGACCGGGTCGTCGCCGCCCTCGGCCCAGCCCCAGCCGCCGGTGGGCCCGATGGCAAACGCACGGGGAGCATCCTTGGAAAGAAAGACCTTGTAGCCATTCTTGCCCGACGCCGACAAGAAGGGCAACTTTGGCTCTTCAGTAATCGCGGCGAAATCTGTTTTGGGCGGCCGTTCAGTTTTCGGGCTACCGCCAAACCGGGCAAAAACCGGTGAGGGCTGGCTGGGCAGGCCGATTTCATCAAGGAAACGCGTCACTTCCGGCTGCCAGATGGTTTGACCTTTGGTGGCGCCAAACATGCTGTGCGAATCACTGCCAAAAGTTCCAAACGCCACCACCCGCGCCTTACCGCCGCCGGCGTTGTAACGCGCAGCCATCTCCTGCCAGGTGGTGGGTGTGAAGTAGCTGTCGTTATCGCCGTAAAACCAGAGCGAAGGAACGCGTGTGTCTGCCGCATAACCGGCAGCGCCCCTGGCGAGCCCCGTTTCCCATCCGGCGCAGGTCTCCTGCCGCAAGCCGCCCGCGAAATTCACGAGCCCCTTCACGCCGGGGTAGTTGAGCGCACCAAAGGCCAGCGTCGTCCATCCCCCATGCGATTGACCCACGATCAAAATACGGCTCTTGTCTGCATACGGCTGCTCAAGCGCATAGTCCAGCACGGTCTTGACGTCTTCAGCCTGTGTGCGTCCATTGCTTTCCACATTGCAGCCGCCATTGATATAACTTCCGCTGGATTTCGAAAACCCCTGACGCATGGGAACCAGCACCACGTAGCCGCGCTGCAAAAAATACCGCGCCGCAATGACCGGCCGGTAGCGCGACTGAAAGCGCGGGTCACCATAGGCCTTGCCATGGTTGATGACCACCACCGGAAAAGGCCCGGGGCCGTCGGGCTTGTAGATCGTGGTCTCCAGCTCCGTGCTGCCCACAAAGGCTTTTTTGGACACCAGCACGACGGATTCATTGAGCGCCGCATTGAGCTCGGGCTCCTGTGCATGCACCTGGGGCGCGAAGCTGCCGCAGAGCCCCGCCAACAAAAAGGCCCACGCAGCGACTTGCCCGTGCAGTCGCGCATGCGGGGGGGTGATGTCAATGTTGTCCATGCCAGCCTCCATTCGTTTGTCGGTTTTTATTTTCACTCTCGACATTACATTCGGAAGACGCCGAACTTCGTATCGGGGATCGGTTGGTTCAGTGTTGCCGAGAGCCCCAGCGCCAGCACACGCCGCGTATCCGCCGGGTCAATCACGCCGTCGTCCCAGCCGCGCGCGGTGGAGTAATACGGATGCGACTGCTGGCCAAACTGGTCCAGCACGGGCTGCTTGAAGGTGGCCTCTTCTTCGGCGCTCCAGGTGCCGCCCTTGGCTTCAATCGCGTCGCGCTTCACAGTCGCCAGCACGCCCGCGGCCTGCTCGCCGCCCATCACGCAGATGCGCGCGTTCGGCCACATCCACAAAAAGCGCGGTGAATACGCCCGGCCGCACATGCCGTAGTTGCCGGCGCCGTAGCTGCCGCCGATGATCACCGTGAACTTGGGCACCTGGGCCGTGGCCACGGCCGTCACCATCTTGGCGCCGTGGCGGGCAATGCCTTCGGCCTCGTATTTGCGGCCGATCATGAAGCCGGTGATGTTCTGCAGRAACACCAGCGGCACCTTGCGCTGGCAGCACAACTCGATAAAGTGCGCGCCCTTCTGGGCCGATTCGCTGAACAAAATACCGTTGTTGGCAATGATGCCCACCGGCATGCCTTCAATGTGCGCGAAGCCGCAGACCAGCGTGGGGCCAAAGCGCGCCTTGAACTCATGAAACTCGCTGCCGTCGACGATGCGGGCAATCACCTCGCGCACGTCATACGGTTTTTTCGGGTCCACCGGAATCACGCCATGCAGCTCCTGCGGGCTGTGCAGCGGCGGCACCGGCGTGCGCAGGGCCTGGTCGAAGCGCTTGGTTTTGTTAAGGCTGGCCACGGCCTGGCGGGCCAGTGCCAGCGCATGCGCGTCGTTTTGCGCCAGGTGGTCTGCCACGCCTGAAAGCCGCGTGTGCACATCGCCGCCGCCCAGGTCTTCAGCTGAAACGATTTCGCCAATGGCCGCCTTCACCAGCGGCGGGCCGCCCAGAAAGATGGTGCCCTGGTTCTTGACGATGATGGTCTCGTCGCTCATGGCGGGCACGTACGCGCCGCCGGCCGTGCAGCTGCCCATGACCACGGCAATCTGCGCAATGCCCTGCGCGCTCATGTTGGCCTGGTTAAAGAAGATGCGGCCAAAGTGGTCGCGATCAGGAAACACGTCGTCCTGATTGGGCAAGTTGGCGCCGCCCGAGTCAACCAGGTAGATGCAGGTAAGGTTGTTCTGCATCGCCACTTCCTGCGCACGCAAATGCTTTTTCACCGTCATCGGGTAGTAGGTGCCGCCTTTCACCGTGGCGTCGTTGCACACGATCATGCAGTCCACCCCATTGACGCGGCCGATGCCGGTGATGACGCCGGCACACGGCGCGCTGTCGGTGCCGTCGCGGTCAGGGTACATGTCTTTGGCGGCCAGGGGGCCCAGCTCAAGGAAAGGCGTGCCCGGGTCCAGCAGCATCTGCACGCGATCACGCGGCAGCAGCTTGCCGCGCGACACATGCCGCGCCCGCGTGGCCTCACCACCGCCCAGGGCGGCCTTGGCGACTTGCGCGTTCAGGTCATCTACCTGCGCCTGCATGGCGGCGGCATTGGCCTGAAAGTCGGCAGAGCGGGCGTTGAGTTTTGTCTCCAGAGCGGGCATGGCAATTCCTGAAATACGGGTGAAAGGCGCTGAAACGGGGCTGGCCTGCGCCAGACCTTCGGGCGCGTGGACCCTACCTTAGCGCCAGATTAGCGCTAAAGAGCCAGCTTAGCGAAAACCCGCCCCACAGGCACAGCCAATGAGGTTGCAAATCCTGCCACCTTAGCAGAAAATTACCGCCATGCTCACGAAAGCCGCCACAAGGCCCACCAATCCGCCCAAAGCCGCCACCCCCATGGCCTTTGCCAGAAGCATTGCTTCTGCCTACAAACGCTACAACCAAAGCCCCGCAGAAGCCCTGAAGCTGGCACAGATCACGCCAGCGCAGCTCAAACAAGTCAACGCCCACATCACCGCCCGCCAGATGGAGCAACTCTCTGGCGCCGCCATGCAGGAGCTGGACGACGAAGGTCTGGGCGCCTTCAGCCGCAAACTGCCCTGGGGCAGCTACGGCATGCTGGCCCGCGCCTCCATCAGCTCACCGAACCTGGGCGTGGCCCTCAAACGCTGGTGCCGTCACCACGCGCTGATTGCCGACGACATCACCCTGCGCGTGGCCACATCCGGCGATACCGCCGCCATCACGGTCGAAGAAAAAGACCCCGGCCAGGTCGGTGAGTTTGCTTTGGTGCACGTGCTGCGCAACATCCACGGCCTGGCCTGCTGGTATGTGGATTCGCGCATTCCGCTGCAGGCTGCGCGCTTTCCGTTTGCTGCGCCGCCGCATGTAGAGGCCTATGGGTTGATGTTCCCCGGGCCGCTGCAGTTCGACGCCGCGCAGGCGGAAATCCGCTTTGACGCGCGCTACCTGGCCTTGCCGCTGCGGCGTGATGAAAAGGCCCTGCAGCAGATGCTGCAGCGCGCGTTGCCGCTGACGGTACTGCAGTACCGGCGCGACAGGTTGCTGGTAGAGCAGGTACGGCAGGCCTTGGCGAACCCGGCGGTGGCTTCGCACAATGCCGAGACTTTGGCGGCGGCGCTGAACATGTCGGCTCGCACACTGCACCGCCAACTGAAAGAGGAAGGCGCCTCACTGCAGGCACTCAAAGACGGCGTGCGCTTTGAGCAGGCCGGGGAACTGCTTCACCGCACCAGCCAGCCGGTGAAAAAAGTGGCTGCGGCTGCCGGCTTTGGCAATGAGAAAAGCTTTACCCGGGCATTTCGTGCGTGGTCCGGCGTCAGCCCCGGAGAGTTTCGCAAAAACCTGCAGGGCTGACGGGCCTTGATGCGCCCGGCGTTACACCGGACGCACCTCCTTCAGCCAAGGCTGCTGAAAGACCCGATGGGCTGCAGTTCCTGCGTGACGGGCAATTCGTCACAGCGCGCCTTGATGTCTGCCGTGAAGGCCTTGAAGGCCGGCAGCCCGGGCAGCGGGCTTTCAGCTACGCCGTCGCCGTACATCGCCACATGTACAAAGCTCACCCCGTCGGCCAGTTGATGTGTCTGGTAGCTCAGGCCGGCAGGCTTGACGGCCTGCAGCTCGGCATACACGGCGCGAACGAGGCGCTCATTTTCTGCGGCCATTTCGGGCTTGACGCGGTAACGAACGATGACTGCTCTCATACTTTTGCTCCTGTGGGTTGAATAAAAAAGGGTGCCTTGCCGCGCAGCCGAAGGGCTACCGCGGCACCGGCAAGTGAAAGAAGGGCGCAGGCCATTAGCGCCTGGGCAAAGCCGCCACTGAACTGTTGCGCGCTGCCATAGCCGCCCGCATGCGCAAACACCGTGGCTGCAACGGCCACGCCCAGCACGCCGCCGAGCTGCCGCAAGGTCTGGAACAAGCCCGAGGCCTTGCCGATATCGCCCGGCTCCACCTCTGCCARCACCGCGCTTTGCACCGCCGGCATGGCCATGGAAACACCCATGCCCGTCACCACCATGGGCAGCACCCACAGCGCGTAGGCACTTTGCGGGCCGGCCAGCAGTGCCACCCACGCCACGCCAACGCCCTGCAGGGCCAGGCCAACCACCACCAACTTGCGTACGCCAACGCGCGCCACCATGGCCCCGGCCACCGGCCCGACGAAAAACAGGGTGGCCGTCCACGGCAGCATGCTCAGGCCCGCACCCAGCGGCGTGCGGCCCTGCACCACCTGGAAGAACTGCGCCATGAAAAACAGCGTGCCCATCAACGACGCCGTCATCAAAAAACCCGCCGCGTTGCCCGCCGCAAACACCGGCGAGCGAAAAAGCCTGGGCGGCACCATGGCGTCCCACGCCTCACGGCGCTGCAAGGCCACAAAGGCCGCGCCCAACACGGCCCCCATGCCCAGCGCGCCCAGCACAGGCACGCTGAGCCACCCGCCGTGCGCGCCGCGCATCAGCCCCCACACCAGCCCCAGCAAGGACAGCACCATGAGCACCGCGCCCCGCCAGTCCAGCCGGCCCGGCGTACCCTTGCTTTCGGGCACCTTGCGCCACACCAGCGCGGCCACCCCCAGCGCAAACGGCACGTTGATCCAGAAGACCCATTGCCACGCCAGGCCGTGCACGACCGCACCGCCCGCCACCGGCCCGGCCAGCACCGCCAGGCCGGTGATGCCGCTGAACAGCCCCAGCGCCTTGCCCCGCTGCGCCGGCGCAAACGTCGCCGCCAGCAAGGCCATGGCCAGCGGCAACACCATGGCCGCGCCCAGGCCCTGCAGCGCCCGCCCCGCAATCAGCCAGCCCATGCCCGGCGCCAGCGCACAGGCCGCCGACGAGGCGGCAAACACCAGCAGCCCGCAGGCGTAAACCCGTTTGCGGCCAAAGCGGTCGCCCAGCGCGGCAGCGGTCATCAGAAGCACGGCAAAGCTCAGGCCGTAGGCATTGACCGTCCACTCGAGCGCCTCGACGGAGGCCGACAGCTCATGCCTCAGGGTGTCCAGCGCCGTGGTTACCACCAGCGCGTCCAGCGCCGCCATAAAAGAGCCGGCCGCCGCCAGGCCCAGAACCCAGCGCTGCTGCGCGGTAAAACCTGCTTGATTCATTTGCGTCACTTCATCGCTCCTTGTTGGGAGGCGGCCCACCCCATCCGATGCCATCCAGATGTATGCCCGCCTCTATGCCAAAGACGGCGGCGCCTGGCAAATCGATGCAAAAATATTTTTGCGTGGCCGCGCATCGTTTGGGCTCCGCCCAACGTCTTACTAGGGCCTGTTAACGCTATTTATGCAAATGCGAATGGGGTGAAAACGGCGCCAATCAAGGCGCGCGACGACGCCCAGACCGGGCGTCTGCGCTAGGAGCGCAACGCGGAGTGGCGCCGTTTTCACCCCATTCCCTCCGGGTTGCGATCAAAAAGGCCTTGCGCGGCGTTGCAAAGCCTTGACGGGGTCTACCCCGCC
>NZ_JBFUAZ010000012.1:0-22000 GCF_056406035.1 Polaromonas sp. P1_E1_2
GCATCACGCTGGGCACCAATGTGACCGGCCTGCAAACGCTGGCGACCACAGAACCTGGCGCTGCGGGCGACATCAGCCTCACTGCCGCCAATGCGCTGAGTACCAGCAATCTCGCCATCAGCACTAACGCCGGGTCTGCGCAGACAGTCAGCGTGTCATCCGCGGCCGGCATCACGGTCGACAACGCCTTCGGCAATGCGCAGGACAAGTTCAAGCTGATCACGACCGGTGGCAACATCGCCATCAACGGCGCGCTGACGGCCAGCGAACTCACGCTGAGCACCGCCGGTACCAGCACACAAACCGCGGGCATCACGGCCACCGGCCTGGAGCTGCTGGGCACGGGCAGCCACGCACTGACCAACGCCGCCAATGCGGTGACCACGCTGGCCGGCAACACAGGCAACGCCAGCTACTCGCAGGCCGGTGCGCTGGCCATTGGCACCGTCAACACAGCAGGGCTGACTGCCAGCGGCAAGGTGTTGGTGCGCACCACAGGGGCGGCCAGCGACCTCACTTTGAACAACACCGTCACCTCCGGCAGCGCGGCCAATGATTCCCTGGTGTTGGCCGCCGGGCGCAACCTTGTGAACAACGCCGGGGCTGGCGCGCTCAATCCTGGCGCGGGCGGCCGTTTCCTCGTGTATTCGACCGATCCGGCTGCCAGCACCCTGGGCGGCCTGGTTTCCACCGGCAACGCCTTTGGCCGCACCTATGCCGCCAATGCGCCCAGCGATGCGTCAATGGCCTCTCTCACCGGTAACCGCTTTGTCTACAGCGTTGTGCCGACGCTCAACGTGAGCGGCGACAACGTGAGCAAGGCATACGGCGGCGCCGACCCGGCCCTCACCTACACCGTCAACAGCGGCCTGGTGGCGGGCGACACCGCGGCAACTGCGCTGAACGGTGCGCTGTCGGCGCCCACAGGCGCTGCCACGACCAGCCCCACACATGCCATCACGCAGGGCACGCTGGCATCGGCCCTGGGTTACAACGTCGTCTATACCAACGGCACGCTGACGATGACCGGTACGCCGCCTTTGCCTGCATCCCTTTTCGGCGTGACGGCAGCGCTGGATGGGCCTTATGTGACCGCGCTCAACACCATTGCCGGCACGGGCAATGCCATGGGTGGCGTCACGGGTGGCGCCGATAGCGCCAATGGAGATGGCACAGGCAGCATATCGAGCGCGGTGGACGACGATCCGTTCAACATACTGGATGATGGCGCGCGCATGAAGGCGTTGAATGCCGCCGCAGAGGCAGCCCGCCAGGACAGAGGCGAATAGGCGGCAGCTTGGGGAGGAGGCGGGGTAGGCGAGGCCCTGGTGGGCCTGCGGTGAGACTCTGCGCAGGCAGCCTGCACGGGTGTGGTTACCTTGCTGGCCACTGGCTTGCCTTTGGTGACTGCCAGTAAAGGCAGTACTACGCCCGGCACGCCAGACACAGTGCAGTACAGGATCGCGCTGCAAACCATCTACCAAACCAGCCGCGAGACGGTCAACAGCGGCCCCGCCAGCTTCATTGAGCCCGACAACCGCGACGATGAGGCGGGCGGGAATGGCAACGGCAGTAACGGCAACAGCGGTGACAGCGGCAACGCCAGGCTGTCGAACTCGCTGGTCAGTATCGTCAGCTGCGGTTTATTGATGCCCAAAAGCGTTAGCCGTGCCACTTGTGAATAAACCATTTTCATGGCTCTTCATTAGCTCAGTCGGGCTGTAGCCATTTATGGGCGGGCGCAAGCAGCTATTAAAAATGTAGCAATGACTCCGCGAAAGCCAAGTCGTCCCCCAACGATGGCAAGCTGGACGCGCGGCCTGGCCATTTCGGAGCCTGCAGGGAATCCCTGGTTGGGCTGAGCGCTTACATCAATTGGGGCGCCGTTGGGCGACGGATTAGGGTGGGCCTCATAGCGCATTTGTGCTACAGGCAAAACCGGCAGATATAGTTACGATTGGTTTCATGTCCCTAAAAATGGGGACATACAGGATGAGCGGTCTCTGCGACATTGCCGGAGCGGTCACGCTGGACGTACTGCATCCGCAGTATGGCTGCATGAGAGTCGGGTACACACAATTGCAGGATGTCGCCCGGGGCATCGAAGCCATGGCCCGGGGGGCGATGGGGTGTATGGATGGTCAGCTGCCATGAAGGAGCAGTGGCTTGTGTTGGATGAGTATTAAGAAAAGTAGAGCGAAAAAATGAAACAGGATTCGTTACCCCTTTCCGCGCTGGCTTCAGCCCTGTTGGTAGCTTTGCATACCGGCGCCTGGGCGCAGACTGCCCCAGCCCCTGACGCCGGTCAGGTGCTGCGCGACCTGCAGCAGGCGCCCGCCTTGCCGCCGCCACAGAGCGTTCCGCTGCAGCGCATCGAAGAGTCAGCCGACCTCAGCCAGAAGGGCGAGGCGAAGGTGCTCGTCAAGTCCATCACCATCACCGGCAACCAGGAGATCCCCAGCGCGCAGCTGCAACCCCTGGTGGCCGGCCTCATAGGTGCCGAGCAGTCCTTGAGCCAGCTCAGTGCCGCCGCCCGCCGCATCACCGCGTATTACCGCCGCCAGGGTTTTGCCGTGGCTCGCGCTTATTTGCCCGCGCAGGACATCACCGATGGCGCTGTCACCATCAGCGTGATTGAAGGGCGCATTTCCAGCCACAAGATCAACAACCAGTCATTGCTGAGTGACGAGCGCGCGCAGGCCTACCTTGGCCAGGTCAAAGACGGCGACGTCATCAAGTCCGACCAGATTGACCGCGGCCTGCTGCTGCTGCAAGACACGCCCGGCGTGAGCAGCTCGCGCGCCACGCTGCAGCCCGGCGCCAGCGTGGGCACGTCCGAGCTGCTGATTGAGGTCAACCCGGCCAAGCCCTACAGCGGCAATGTCGTGGTCGACAACTACGGCAGCCGCTACACCGGCGAATACCGCGTGGCCGGTACGTTCAATCTTGTCAGCCCGCTGAAGATCGGTGACCAGCTCACCGTCAATGCGCTGACCAGCGGCCGCAACCTGAACTTCACGCGGCTGGCCTATCAGTTGCCTGTCGGTAGCGACGGCCTCAAGGTAGGCGCCGCCTACTTCGACACCCGCTACAAGCTGGGCCAGGAGTTTGAAACCCTGCAGGCCCATGGCACGGCCACCTCCGCCAGTGTGTTTGCCGCTTACCCCTTCATCCGCAGCCAGCTTAAAAACCTGAACGGCACCGTGTCGGTGGAAGACAAGCAGCTCAAAGACTATGTAGACGCCACCTCTACCTTCACACCCAAGAAAGTCCTGGTCACCACCTTCGGCCTTTCAGGCAACCTGCAAGATGCCCTGGGCGGCGGGGGCATCACCGGCCTGGACCTGTCGGTGGCGATGGGCAACCTGCGCATCAACTCGCCCACCGCATTGGCCATTGACGCGGCCTCGGCCCAGTCCAGCGGCAGTTACACCCGTGTTTCTTATGGCGCCAACCGTCTGCAGCGCTTTACCGACAGCACCTTCCTGGCCGTGTCAATGACGGGCCAGCTGGCCAGCAAAAACCTGGATTCGTCCGAGAAGTTCTCATTGGGCGGCGTCAACGGCGTACGCGCCTATCCGCAGGGTGAGGCTGGCGGCGACGAAGGTTACCGCGGCACGGTTGAGTTGCGCCACAACGTGATGGCCAATGTGCAGGCTACCGTGTTCTATGACTGGGGCAAGGTCACCATCAACCGCAACCCTTTCGGCGCGGCGGCTTCCAACAGCCGCCAGCTGGCCGGCGCGGGTTTTGGCCTGAATGCCAGACTGGCGGGTGTGCAGCTGCGTTCTTCGCTGGCCTGGCGCACCGACGGCGGCCTGCCGACTTCCATCCCGGCCTCATCGGCCAAACGGCCCACGCTGTGGCTGCAGGCGTCCATGGCGTTCTGATGGGCCTGGTATCTGAAGCCTGCCGGCGGTTCTCAAATCTCCCAAGTAAATCGGGTTTTTGGCTAATAAGGACGGGCGCAAGCAGCTATCAAAAACATAGCGCCATCGTGGCGCCGCCTTGCAAGTTGCTGTGTGAAAGCATCGCGGCCTGGCGATCTGGGACGCGGTGGAACAAGGGGCGCAAACTATCGCGCGCTGGACGCGCTGAAAAAATAGCGCGCCGAGGTTTCCAGGACGCGCAAGGCGTTTGCCCGGACATCGCTTGAGAGCTGCTTCGGGGCTTGTACGTAAAACGGCCAGTTTGCAGAGGTGCGGCCCTGTGTTGGCCGGGTGACCGGAGTGACTGGCGTGGCCAGGGTGACAGGGGTGAAGGGTGGCCTGGTGGGCGGGTCATGTAGAAGCTGCATGTCAGTCTCTGGGTTGGGTTGTTCTATGGAATCACTTTGAAGAACAATGGTACTGTACATATATACAGTCTTCAACTATGATTTACCCATGGACACAAACACCCCACCCGAATGGATTGCCCGCTGCGCTGAAAGGCTGCACCAGCGATGGCACACCGTCGGGCCTGACCAGCTTGAAGAGGTCGCAGCAGTCATCTGGCAGGACGTGAACCTGCGGCGCATGGCGCCCGCTGACGCCGCGGCGCTGTGGCTCAAGCCGGTTGTGCCGGCCCCAGATGGGACATAGCGGGCCGGCCGCAAGCGGCGCGGCGCGCAGCGGCCTTACTTTTTCATTTCGTCCTTGCCCATGGCGTCCTTGGCCATGGGGTCTTTTTTCATCTTGTCCTTCTTCGCCATCTTGTCGCCTTTCTTCATGCCATCTTTTGCCATGGCGTCCTTCGCCATGGCATCTTTCGCCATCGGGTCCTTGGCCATCGCATCTTTTTTCATGCCGTCCTTGGCCATGGCGTCTTTGCCCATGGCATCCTTTTTCATCGCGTCTTGCGCCATGGCGCTGCCGCCGGCGAAGAGCATGCAGGCAGACAGGAGGGAAGCAGTCAATTTGTTCATGGTGTTGTCCTTGAGTGGTAGTGAATGAATGGATGGGTTGAATGAAAAAGGCAATCGTTAAATGATTGCCCGCGTTGCAGGGTCTCTGAGCGGTGCTCAGCTACCTCCGAACCAGTTGTAGCCCTGGTCTTCCCAGTAGCCTCCAGGGTAGGTGTTGGTGACAAAAATCGCCTGGATGTGTTTGGGGTTCTTGTAGCCCAGCTTGGTGGGCATGCGCAGCTTCATCGGGAAGCCGTATTTGGGCGGCAGCGGCTGCCCGTCGTAAGTCAGCGCCAGCAGGGTTTGCGGGTGTAGCGCGGTGGGCATGTCGATGCTGGTGAAGTAGTCGTCGGCGCATTTGAAGCCGACGTACTTCGCGCTCAGGTCGGCGCCCACATGACGCAGGAAACTGCCGAAGTGCACGCCGCCCCATTTGCCGATCGCACTCCAGCCTTCCACGCAGATGTGGCGGGTGACCTGGTCCACCTGTGCCATGGCGCGCAGCTCGGGCAGGGCCCATTTGCGCCTGTCGGCCACCATGCCCGTGACTTCCAGCCGGTAGCTGCTTTCCTCGATTTCCCGGATTTCGTCCTCGCCGTAGTAGGCGTTAAAGGGGAAAGGCCGGGTGATCATGGATTCGGGGTAGGTCGGCGCCAGGCGGTTGGGATCAAACAGCAAGCCCTGCACTTCGTCGTTGATGCGCGAGATCTTGCCGAGAGCGGTGTTGACGCTTTCGCTGTCGTCCAGCATGCAGCCGGTCAGCATGGAAAGGCCACCCAGCGTGAGCGAGGTGCGTAAAAAATTGCGGCGTGCCGTGCCGAGCTTGCGGGTGTGGGCAATGCGTGCAACGGCTTCGCCCAGCACGGCGGCGCTGTCGATGTCCATACGGGGAGGGGGCTTGATGATCATGGGTAATCCTTGCGGCTTTGCGGCGATTAGGCAGTTCGTCGGGTCAGCGGCCGCGAACCATGTAGACGAGGGTGCGCGGCACCAGCGCCACCATCACCAGGTGAACCGCGACGAATGCGGCCAGCGCGGCCATGGCGAAAAAGTGAACCAGGCGCGCACCTTCGTAGCCGCCCATCAGTTCGCGCAGGAGCGGAAACTGCACAGACTTCCAGAGCACCAGGCCCGAAACGACGAGCAGGACACTGTCCACCATGACGAAGAGATAGGCCAGGCGCTGAACGGTGTTGTAGTGGCTGGGGTCGGCATGGGCCAGCTTGCCCTTGAGGGCCGCCAGCAAGTCGGCGACCAGTGCCCTGGGTGAAAGCGGAAAGAATTTGTGAAAGAGCCGGCGCGTGACGATGTTGAACGCCAGGTAGAGCAGGCCATTAAAGAACAGCAGCCACATGGCCGCAAAGTGCCACTGCAGCGCGCCGCCCAGCCAGCCGCCCAGCGTGAGGTCTTTGGGAATGCTGAAGCCCAGGAAGGCCGTGGCGTTGTAGATGCGCCAGCCGCTCATCATCAATACCACCACGGCCAGCGCGTTGAGCCAGTGCATGGCGCGCAACCAGCCGGGGTGGATGATCTGCCGGGACGTGTTCATGAAATGCTCCTCTTGTGCTGGCCGCAACGCCCGGATTTCCAGTGGATTGCCGGGATTTCCGCCGCAGTCTTGCTGCGTGTTGCTGTTTGGTCGGGCCGGGCGGGCGCTTCTTACAGGCTGATGGCATTTATTTGCAAAAAGGGCCCCGGGCTGGCTGGATGGCCATGGGTTGGCTGGCGCCTAAAATCGGCCGGTGTCCCTGCCCAAACCCGCAATAGAGTCAAGATGCACCGCTACAAAAGACTGATCGCCGTGGTCGCGTTTCTGGGGCTGCTGCTGGCGGTGTTCCAGCTTTCCGGTTTGCGCGACAACTTCAGCCTGGTCTTCTTGCACCAGAAATTCCTGGACAACGAAGTCAGCGGCTTGCTGATTTTTATCGCGCTGTTTGCGCTGGGCAACCTGATCCAGATCCCCGGCTGGATTTTTCTGGCCGCGGCTGTGCTGGCGCTCGGCGAGATGTGGGGTGGCCTGGCAACTTACCTCGCAGCCGTGATCTCATGCGCCTTCACCTTCTGGCTGATTCGCCTGATGGGCGGGGACGCTTTGCGGCAGATCAAGGGTCGGTGGGCTCAACGCACGCTGGCTCAGCTGGACGCGAGGCCGGTGGCGAGCATTGTGGTGCTGCGCACGCTGCTGCAGACCGTACCGGCGCTGAACTATGCGCTGGCAATGTCTGGCGTGAAGTTTCGTGACTATCTGGTGGGCACCCTGCTGGGCCTGCCGCTGCCGATTGCGCTGTACTGCGTGTTTTTTGATTACCTGGCGCGGGTGTTGAAGGTGCCGGGGTACTGAACCTAAACGGCGTTGCCTGCCATGCGGGCAAAGAAGGGCAGCGCAATCGCTGCCGCAAGAGAGAAGAAAAAAACCAGCCCATAGGTCATCAGGGCGAGCAAGGCTCCGCCTTTCAATTCAAGGGGTGCACCCGCCCTTGTTCTGGMTCGCGAGCCGAGCCACCATGCACCCAGACCCAGTTGTGCCGCCAGTCCGGTGGCCAGGTCCACAAGGGATTGGCGTATGGGGTCCGAGCCGGCGCCCAGCGACCTGACAACAGCACCGACGGCGAACAGAACCATGAACAGGACAACACCGAAAATGAATGCGTGTTTCCAGCTCAGTTGCGTACGGCGATAAAGCCAGGCCGCCAGTTTGACGCAGACAACATACGAAAAAATGGTGAATGCAATCGGGACAAGGCCGGGAAGTTCTGGCATGCGTCAATCTCCGCAGTCAAGGGCCTTGCCCAGCACATGCTGGTAGACCGCCAGGTCTTGCGCCGAAAAGCAGCAGAACACCACTTCCGTCAAGGAAGAGGGTTGCTGCAGAGCCTGGCGCACGCTGGCCACTGCGACCTGGGCAGCCAACTCAATCGGGTAGCCGTAAATGCCGGTGCTGATGCTGGGGAAGGCCATCGACGTAACGCCTTTGGCTGCCGCGATTTCCATGGCGCGCCTGTAGCAGGAGGCCAGCAACTCAGGCTCGCCGTTGCCGCCACCGCGCCAGACCGGACCCACCGTGTGGATGATGAACTTCGCCGGGAGCCGGTAGCCTTTGGTGGCTTTGGCCTCGCCGGTTTTACAGCCGCCCAGCAGGCGGCATTCATGGACCAGTTCAGGCCCTGCAGCGCGATGAATGGCACCGTCGACACCGCCGCCGCCCAGCAGCGATGAATTGGCAGCGTTGACGATGGCGTCAAGCTGCAGTTTCGTGATGTCGGCCTGGACGGCCCGGAGGGTTGCAGGCATGGCGACCTCTCTGGATGGCTGAACCTTGTTGGGAGAAACGCGTGCCCGCAGGAGCGGGCGCGCGCTGTCTCACAACACCTTGCTCAAAAAGCGCTTGGTACGCTCTTCCTTGGGGTTGTCAAAGATCTCCGCCGGTGAGCCCTCTTCGATCACCAGGCCTTCGTCGATGAACATCACGCGGTCGGCCACCTGGCGGGCAAAACCCATTTCGTGGGTGACGACCACCATGGTCATGCCTTCTTCGGCCAGGGCCTGCATCACGGCCAGCACTTCGCCGACCATTTCAGGGTCGAGCGCTGAGGTGGGTTCATCAAACAGCATGATGCGCGGCTGCATCGCCAGCGCACGGGCAATTGCCACGCGCTGCTGCTGCCCGCCCGAAAGCTGGTTGGGGTAGGCGTCGATCTTTTCGAGCAGCCCGACCTTGACCAGCAGTTCACTGGCACGGTTGCGCGCCTCCAGTGCCGTCAGCTTGCGCACCTTGGTGGGCGCCAGCGTGATGTTTTCCAGCACGGTTTTGTGTGGAAACAAATTGAAGCGCTGGAACACCATGCCGATTTCCGAGCGCAGGGCATCGACGTCGGTCTTGGGTTCGTGCACCGACACGCCGTGCACCAGAACCTCGCCGCCGCTGGCGTCTTCCAGTCCGTTCAGGCAGCGCAAAAAAGTGCTTTTGCCCGAGCCGGAAGGGCCGATGACGCAGACGACTTCGGTGGCCTTGATGGCGCAGTCGATGCCGCGCAATACCGGCGTGTGGCCAAACTGCTTGGTCAGCCGCTTAACGCGAATCACCTCGTCCATAACGAGCCTCCAGTTTTTTGACAAGGTAAGCCAGGCCCAGCGTCAGCACCCAGTACATGAGGGAGATGGTGAGGTAGGGCTCCCAGTAGCGTGAATAGGCGCCGGCGACGGTGCGCGCGGCGTAGGCCAGTTCGGCCAGACCAATCGCCGAGATCAGCGACGAGTCTTTCAGCAGCGAGATCGCGTTGTTGCCCAGCGGCGGCAGCATGCGGCGAAAAGCCTGCGGCAGCACGACGTGGTACATGGTGCGCGGAAAAGACATGCCCAGCGAACGCGAGGCTTCGACCTGGCCCTTGTCGATGGACTGGATGCCGGCGCGGAAGATCTCGGAAATGTAGGCGCCGGCATTGAGCGTGAGCGCCACGATACCGGACAGGAAGGCGCCGTAGTTCTGCTTGATGTCGCGCGCTGTCTCGCCCGAGATGATCAGGCCGTCAGTCGGGTTGATGAACAGCGGCAGCACTGCGAAGTGGATCAGCAGGATCTGCACGAACAACGGCGTGCCGCGGAAAAAGCTGACGTAGACGGTAGAGGGCCAGCGCAGGGCGTATTTGCAGATCGCGCGCGCGGGCGAGTGGCGCGATTCGGCCACGCGCGCCATGCCGACCGCCAGGCCCAGCAAGGTGCCCTGCACGATGCAGATCAGTGTCACCATGATGGTCATCTGCAGGCCGCGCCAGAACAGCACGCTGTACTCGGCAATGATGTCGGCCCGGAACCAGCCGAACCAGAGGACGTGTTCCATAAGGAGGTGTCCTGGTGGTTACTGGGCGGGCAACGCGGGAGCGTCGGCCTGGAACCATTTCTTGTAGATGGCGGCGTAGCTGCCGTCGGCCTTGACGGCGGCCAGGCCTGCGTTGAGTTTGTCCTGCAGCGCCTTGTTGCCCTGTTTCACGACGATGCCGAAGTATTCCTTGGGAAAGCTCGCGTCGCTGACGGTCTTGAGCTGTTTGTGTTCCTGGGCGCGAAAGGCGATCACGCCGTTGTCGCCGATGGCGGCGTCCAGGCCGTTGTTGGCCAGCTCGGAGATCACGACCGGGGTGCTTTCAAAGCGGCGGATGTCGGGGTTGGTCTTGCCGAATTCGCGCGAGGCCATGTCGTCGCCGGTGCTGCCGGTGACCACGCCGATTTTTTTGCCGGCAAGGTCTTTCAGGCTCTTGGCCGTGCTGTTGCTGTGCACGGCGATCAACTGGCGGGCTTCGAAGTAGGGGGCGGTGAAGTCGTAGGACTGCTTGCGCTTGTCGTTGATGGTGACGCCCGAGATGACCAGGTCCACGTCGCCGTTGTTGAGGGCCGCAAAGATGCCGGTCCAGGGGGTGTTGACGATCTTGATCTGCAGGCCGGCTTTCTGGGCGATGGCTTTGATCATGTCCACGTCGTAGCCGACAATTTCCTTGGTCGGGCTCTCATAGGCAAAGGGACGGTAGGTGGCGCTGGAGCCGACGACCAGCTCCCTGTTTTGGGCCTGGGTTGCGCCCAGCGCACAGGTCAGCAAGCCGGCTGTCGCGGCAATTTTTTGCAGAATGTTCATGGTTGTGTCCAGAGGATCTGAGTGAGGGAAACGCTCGCCGGCTCACGGACAGGCCGAAAAGCGAAAGTAGCCAATGGTAACGCGTGCAAAAGCCGTGCCTGGTGCGTTCCGGGCAGGGTTTTCGCGGGGGACGATGCTGGGATGGGCGGGCAGCGGGCCCGCGATGCCTGCCCGGTTCTAGGCCCTGAGCTGTTTGTTGAAAAACGCCAGGGTGCGCTCCCACGCCAGCTTTGCCGCGGCGGCGTCATAACGCGGCGTGGTGTCGTTGTTGAAGCCGTGTTGCGTGCCCGGGTACTGGTAGGCGGTGTAGTTCGCACCTGCCGCCTTGAGTGCCGCCTCGTAGGTGGGCCATGCGGCATTGATGCGCTCATCCACCGCGGCGAAATGGATCAGCAGCGGCGTCTTGACTTTGGCGGCATCTTCCGCTGCCGGCAGGTTTCCGTAGAAGGGAACGGCTGCGCTGAGCTCCGGCAGGCGCGTGGTGAGGGTGTGCGACATACCTCCGCCATAGCAGAACCCGACCACACCCTGCTTGCCGGTGCAGTCGTCCCGGCTCTTGAGCCAGGTGGTGGCCGCCACGAAATCCTCCACGCACTTTCGCTGGTCCAGTTTGGCGAACAACTCGCGCGCCTTGTCTTCGTCGCCGGGGTAGCCGCCCAGGGGGGTGAGTGCGTCGGGTGCGAAGGCGATGAAGTTGTCCAGCGCCAGTCGGCGGGTGATGTCTTCAATATGCGGGTTGAGSCCRCGGTTTTCATGAATGACGRGCACGCCGGGCAGTTTTCCCGTGGCATTGGCGGGCCTGGCCAGATAGCCTTTGACTGTGCCTGAGCCGGCGGACGACGGATAGCTGACCATGTCGGTCTTGATGCGTTTGTCATCCCGGGCAATTTGCTGCCCCGCGGCAAAATCGGGGCTGAGGGCGGCCAGCAGGGCTGTCGCGGTCAGGCCGGCGGTGGCGAATTTCTGGGCGCGCTCCAGAAAGCCTCGCCTGTCGATCGTGCCATGGACATAGGCATCAAACAGAATCAGCAGTTCCTGGTCAAAATCCTGGGCGGTCTTGCGTGGCATGTTGGGCTCCTGCAAAAAATCGAGCATACCGATTCGTGGCCTGCGTGGCAAAGGTCATCGTCAACCCGCAGGGCCGCGTGTTTTGCAGCGCCATCCGGATGCTATGAAAAATATAGCTGCTTGCGCACGTCGGGGTTGGGCTGGAAGCTCTTTTGTGCCCCAGATTCCTGGAAAACCGGTAAAACCTGTTTTAATAACGCACCGGGACGCTGGCCTGAATTGACAGGGCGTCCGTTCTGTGACTCACTGGGGTCGCTGTTCGTACTGCCTGGCTTCGGCGGCATCCCCAATCGATAGAGGAGAACTACATCTTGAACCTGATTTCATGGCTGATGACGTTGCTGGGCGTCGCTGTGGGCGCGCTTGCAGGTGTTTTGCTGTATGCCGCCTGGCTGCGCAAAAGCGCGAGTGCGAAGCTGCGGATACCCCACAAATGGCCGCTGCGTGCCCGTGGGGTGGTGACCAACGATGAATACGAGGTATGGAAATGGCTGCGAAGCACTTTCCATGACCATGCGGTGATGGTCAAGCTGCCGGTGCTGCGCTTTACCATTCCGCTGGAAAAAGACAAGGAAAAGGAAAAAGACAAGGAAAAAACCGAACGCCTGCTTGAGCTGCTCAATGGCGTCTATACGACTTTCACCATCTGCACCCTGGATGGCAAAGTCGTCGGTTGCGTGGATTTGCGCGGCAAGCGTGATGTGAGCAAGGCCACCCGCCAGCTCAAGGAGACACTGTTGTCGGATTGCGGCATTGCCTACACCTCCATCAAGGCCGGCCGTCCGCCCACGGTCAGCGCCATGCGTGCCGCCTTCCTGGGGGAAATTCCGGAGGAGCTGGTGCAGGAGCACCAGGAAACCCGCGGCGGCGACAGCAGTTTCCACGCCGACCTGGAATCTTTCACCCGGGAACGTGTCAAGGCCGCCAAGGACGCCGCGCTCAAGGAACTCAACAAGGACAACCAGCCCGAATCCCCGCGAGCCACGGCTACCCGCAATGTCGGTTTCAACCCCGATGGCACCGGCGGCATTCGCATAGACAAGAACGACCGTTTTGCCACGCAGTGGGAAGACTCCTTCACCCAACCCGCCGACGCGCGGCCGGCCAGGATCGAATAGGGAGCGCGGCAATGAGCGCTGCGCAAAGGCAGCTGCCCGCGAGCGGCGGTCAGAGGAAAACGCTGCCGTGAGCAGGCTGGGGCATACCCGGGACAAGATCTACAAAACTGTGGCACGGCAGCTCCACGGGGTGGTGCCGTGCTGGGTGTGCGGCGAACATGTCACGCCCCAGGCCGCCACCCTGGAGCACATCCTGCCCCTGAGCGAAGGGGGCAACAGCCATGCAGAAAACCTGGCGATCAGCCATGAAGTCTGCAACGGCCAGCGGCACGCTGCAGGCGCCGTTCCGGCTTCTGCCGCCTCGCCGGGGCAGGTGCAAAGGCGCAAGTCCCTGCTTCTTGCCGCCAACCCATGACGTCTTGCTTCCGGTACCTGTTTCGGGTTGTGCTTGCCCTGCTGCTGGTGGGTGCCGGGCCATTGGTTCGGGCGCAGCCGCAGGAGCCCGCGCAGGAGCGCACCGAAGCGGGTGAGATCACCATCGGCAGTGACGGCAGATATGTACTGTCGCAGTCGTTTACCTACCTTGAAGACGCCGGCGGCGAGCTGACGCTGGCCGACCTTTTGAAACCGGATGTCCAGGCGCGTTTTCAGCCGGTGCCGCAAACCGGCTCGGCCACCAATTTTGGTTTGACCAGCTCGGCCATCTGGCTGCGTGTGAACCTGCGGACCGAACGCAGCACACCCGCAGACTGGATGCTGGAGCTGGCCTATCCGCCGCTKGACCGGCTGGAGCTGTATTCACCGGACGGCAAGGGCGGCTTTGTGTGGCAGGTGGGCGGTGACCTGTTGCCTTTTGCCGATCGGGCCGTGGTGCACCGCAACCATGTGATGCCGGTGCGTCTCAAGCCCGGTGCCGTCAATACGCTCTACCTTCGGGTGACGTCGGACGGCACGGTGTCTGCGCCCGTTCGTCTCTGGCAGCCTGCAGCGCTGTGGCGGCACGACCAGGCTGAGTACGCCACGATCAGCCTCTACTTTGGGTTGCTGGTCGGGCTCTTTTTCTACAACCTGCTGCTGTTTTTCTCGGTGCGTGACCGGGCCTACCTGATCTATGTGGCATTTGTCGGCTGCATGGCCATCGCGCAGGCCGCGTTGACGGGTTTTGGCGCGCAATTCATCTGGCCGGGCCTTACCTGGTGGAACAGCATTTCGCCCCCTGCGGGCATGGCGGCGACCGCCTCATTCGGCATTTTGTTTGCACGCAGCTTTCTTTCCAGTGCACTCAAGATGCCCCGCATGGACCGCTTTATAAAGGCGCTGGTGGGCGGCTGGCTGCTGACCCTGCTGGCCGCTTTTACGATGCCTTATGTGGTGTCGTCATGGATGGTGACCGTGCTGGCGGTTCTCAGTGTCACCACGCTGGTCGCGGTGGGTTTGCTGAGCGTGCGCATGGGGCATCCCGGGGCCCGGTATTTCCTGGCGGCCTGGGCCTTGCTGCTGGTGGGTGTGGTGACGCTGGCGTTGCACAACACGGGTGTCCTGCCGTCGAATGTGCTCACGGCCAATTCGCTGCTGATCGGGTCGGCGCTGGAAATGGTGGTGCTGTCGTTTGCGCTGGCGGACCGCATCAACGTCACACGGCAGGAAAAAGAGCAGGCCCAAGCCCGCATCATGGCTGAGCAATCCATGGTGGAGGCCTTGAGCGTTTCCCAGGAAAATTTTCGCACCCTGCTGAAAGAGCGCGAAATGATCCTGGAAAATTCCATTGTGGGCATTGCCTTCCTGACACCGGATGGCCGCTTTCGCTGGGCCAACCAGGCCATGCTCAAAGTATTCGGTGCAGGCAGCAATCCGTTGACTTCGATGGAGCCGTTTTACCTGTCGCGTGAGCAGTACCTGCAGGTGGGCGGTGAAGTGGCCGCCTGCGTGAGCCGCGGTGAAAACTACGAAGGCGAGATCCAGGTCCGGCAGTTTGACGGCACCTTGATCTGGGTGTCGCTGTCGGGCAAGTCCGTTGCCGAACGCGACCTTTCGCAGGGCACGGTATGGGTGATCATCAACATCACGCAGCGCAAGGAACTGGAGGCCAAGCTGCTGCGCACCTCCTCGGAGCGCGAAGCCATTCTTAACAGTGCGCTGGTGGGTATTGTGCTGTCGGTGAACCGGCGCCATGAGTGGGTCAACGAGAAATTCGCCCAGATGATCGGCGGCCCGCGCGAAGAACTGATGGGGCAGTCTTCCAGCTATATCCATCCCGACCTTGCCACCTGGGAGCAGTTCGGCAAGGAAGCGCGTGAGATGCTGATTGCCACCGGCAGTTATATCAATGAACGCCAGCTCAGAAGGCGGGACGGACAGCTCTTCTGGGTGCAGATGGCCGGCAGTTGTGTTCAGCCCCATGACCCTGATTCAGGTGTGATCTGGGCGTTTCTTGACATCACCGAACGCAAGAAATCAGAGGAAGACACACGCGAGGCCCTTGAGCAGCAAAAGGCGCTCAATGAACTGCGCACCCGCTTCGTGGCCATGACCAGCCATGAGTTCCGTACACCGCTGTCTGGCATTCTTTCCGCCGAGGAATTGCTCAGGCATTACGGCAGCCGCTTGCCTGAGTCGGAAAAACTGGAGATTCTGGACAGCATTGCTGCCGGCGTGAAACGCATGACGGGCATGTTGGACCGCGTGCTGCTGCTGGGCAAGGCCGATGCCCAGATGCTGGAGTTTGAACCGCATCCGCTGGACCTGCACAGGCTGTGCCATCAATTGGTGGAAGAGGCGCGCACCCAGCAACCGGACAGCCTGTGCGAGTTGCAGCTGGATTATTCCGCCGGGGCGGGAGAAGGCCTGTACGACGAGAAGCTCCTGCGCCACATCTTCAGCAACCTGCTCTCCAATGCGGTCAAGTACTCGCCGCTGGGCGGTCTTGTGCGGTTCACCGTGAGCATCGATCAGGACATGACCGTCATGGAGGTGGCGGACGAGGGCATCGGTATTCCAGAGGACGAGTTGCCGCACCTGTTCGAATCTTTTCACCGCGCCAGTAACGTGGGCACCATCCAGGGCACCGGCCTGGGCCTGGCGATTGTGCGCAACGCGGTCGACATCCACGGCGGCACCATCGATGTGCACAGCAGCGCCGGCTCGGGAACCACGTTCATCGTGCGCCTGCCAGCCAGGCACTGAGCGATCCACATGACTCCCGTAATCCACAGGCGCCGGTTGCTTCAGTCGCTGGCGGCGGCGGGTGCTGGTTTTTACCTGCCACCCAGGGCATCGGCCCAGCAACGGCTGACCGGCAATCCTTTCACGCTGGGCGTGGCCAGYGGCTCACCCACCCATGACTCGGTGGTGCTCTGGACGCGGCTGCTTCTGGACAATGATGCGGCCATGCGCTTGCAGCCGGCGCCGGTGGCCGTACGATGGGAGATTGCGCACGACGATCATTTTTCGCGCATCGTGCAAGCCGGCCAGACCCATGCTGTACCCGGTCTGGCCCACTCGGTGCATGTGGAAGTGCAGGGCCTGGAGGCCGATCGCTGGTATTTCTACCGCTTTGCGGTGGGCGAGGCGGTAAGCGCCACCGGCCGCACCCGCACCTTTCCGGCACCCGATGCCGCTGTGGGGCGGCTGCGGCTGGCCTATGCCTCTTGCCAACGCTGGGAACACGGCTACTACAGCGCCTACCGCCATATGCTTGCTGAAGAGCTTGATCTCGTGCTCTTCCTGGGCGACTACATCTACGAGTACCCCAACGCCGGCCAGCCGGTGCGTGTGCCCACGGG
Organism: Polaromonas sp. P1_E1_2; assembly: GCF_056406035.1. Classification (NCBI taxonomy): domain Bacteria; kingdom Pseudomonadati; phylum Pseudomonadota; class Betaproteobacteria; order Burkholderiales; family Comamonadaceae; genus Polaromonas; species Polaromonas sp. P1_E1_2. The sequence continues at coordinate 16,417 of NZ_JBFUAZ010000012.1, forward strand.
CGGCTGGGTGCTCACGCTGGACGACTACCGCCAGCGCTATGCCTTGCACAAGGGCGATGCCGACCTGCAGGCCATGCACGCAGCCTGCCCGTGGATGGTGACCTGGGACGACCACGAGGTGCAAAACGACTACGCGGGCGCCACACCCGGCAACAGCGGGCCGCCGGCGCCGGACTTTGCCGCCCGCCGCGCTGCCGCTTACCAGGCGTTTTATGAACACATGCCCGTGCGCGCTTCGGCGCTGACGCGGGCCGTGGCCGGCCTGGCAAGCGGCGCTGAAATGCGCATTTACCAGCGCGTTCCCTACGGCCGCCTGGCCTCGCTCTACATGCTCGACGCCCGCCAATACAAGGATGCGCAGGCCTGCACGCGTGACGGGAAAACCGGCTCCAGCACACTGAGCCCCGCCACCTGCGCTGCGTGGAAGGATCCGGCCCGCAGCATGCTGGGTTCGCAGCAGGAAAGCTGGCTGGACGCCGAATGGGGCCGGGCCGCCAGCAAGGATAGCGGCTGGAACGTGGTCGGCCAGCAATCGCTTTTTGGCCAGCGCGACTTTCGCCGTGGGCCTGAGCAGGTTTTCTGGAACGACGGCTGGGACGGTTATGCAGCGGCGCGTACACGCTTCACGGATTCGCTGCGCAAGCACGCCGTTGCGAATCCGGTCATCCTGGGCGGCGATGTGCATGAAAACTGGGTTGGCCACATCAAGGCCGACTACGCGGATACTTCCAGCCCGTCCGTGGGCACCGAGTTTTGCGGCACCAGCATCACGTCCCGCTCTGCCGGCAACGCGAAAATTCCGGACTACCTCGCCGAGAACCCGCACTTTGTATTTGCGGACTCAGAACGCAAAGGCTACGGCGTGGTGGAACTGACCCCGCGCAAGCTGACCACCACCTTGCGCGTGGTGAGCGACGTGACGCGTGCCGACAGTGGTGTGCAAACACTGGCGCAGTTTGCGGTGCAGGCGGGGCGCCCGGTGGTCGAGAAAGCCTGAATCCGGCATGAGTGCAGCAGGCTCCGGGTTCAGGTATTTTGAGGCTTTTTCGTAAGCAAAATCGGGCTCTAGCCCTTTCATTACATGCGCGGGCAGCTATTAAAACAATAGCAAACGAGTGCCCGCCCAGATGAGTACCTAAGGCGCGGGCACCCGGCGCGGCCAGCAGCGTCAAGCCGCCAGCTCTTCTTCTTCCAGGTTGTCGCTGAGGAAGCCACCGCTTTGGTGCGCCCAGAGCCGTGCATACAGGCCGCCGTTGGCCAGCAGGCTGCGGTGGTCGCCTTCTTCGACGATGCGCCCCTGGTCGAGCACGATCAGCCGGTCCATCGCGGCGATGGTCGAGAGGCGGTGGGCAATCGCAATTACCGTCTTGCCCTGCATCAGGGTGTTCAGGCTGCTCTGGATGGCGACTTCCACTTCGGAGTCGAGCGCGCTGGTGGCTTCGTCCAGTAGCAGGATGGGCGCGTCCTTGAGCATCACACGCGCAATCGCGATGCGCTGGCGCTGCCCGCCTGAAAGCTTCACGCCGCGCTCGCCCACGTGGGCGTCGTAGCCGTGGCGGCCGTGCGGGTCGGTCAGGTCGGCGATGAAGGTGTCGGCCTCGGCACGCCGCGCGGCCAGGCGCATGTCGTCGTCCGTGGCGCCGGGGCGGCTGTAGGTGATGTTGTCGCGCACCGAACGGTGCAGCAGCGAGGTGTCTTGCGTCACCATGCCGATGTGGCTGCGCAGGCTGTCCTGCGTCACGGTGGCAATGTCCTGGCCGTCGATCAGGATGCGCCCGCCGTCGAGGTCATAAAACCGCAGCAGCAGGTTGACCAGCGTCGATTTGCCTGCGCCGGAGCGTCCGATCAGGCCTATCTTTTCGCCGGGCCTGACGGTTAACGTCAGCTGGTCGATGACCGGCTTGTTCTTGCCGTAGCTGAAGTTCACGGCTTCAAAGCGCACTTCGCCGCGCGGCACGTCCAGTGCGGCCGCATTGGGCGCGTCCACGATGGTGTGCGGCCGCGAAAGCGTGTTGATGCCGTCCTGCACGGTGCCCACGCTTTCGAAAAGGCTGGTGGTCTCCCACATGATCCAGTGCGACATGCCCTGCAGGCGCAGCGCCATGGCAGTGGCCGCGGCCACCGCACCCGCGCCGACCTGGCCCAGGTGCCAGAGCCATAACGACGTGCCGGCCATGCCGAGGATCAGGCCCATGCTGAGCGTGTGGTTGACGATCTCGAACGCGCTGACCAGGCGCATCTGGGTGTAGCCGGTCTTCATGAACTCGCTCATCGCGTCGCGCGCGAAGCCGGCCTCGCGCCGGGTGTGCGAGAACAGCTTGACGGTGGTGATGTTGGTATAGGCGTCGGTGATGCGGCCTGTCATCAGCGACCGGGCGTCGGCCTGCTGCTTGCCGATGCGGCCCAGCCGCGGCACGAAGTAATAGAGGCTCGCGATGTAGAGCGCCAGCCAGACCAGGAAGGGCGCTACCAGTTTCGTGTCGAAGGCGGCGGCCAGAACCGTCATGGTGGCGATGTAGACGCCCATGGCCACCAGCACGTCGGCCAGCACGAAGAGCGTGTCGCGCACCGCCAGTGCGGTCTGCATGACCTTGGTGGTCAGCCGGCCGGCGAATTCGTCCTGGTAGAACGACATGCTTTGCCCCAGCATCAGGCGGTGAAAGTTCCAGCGCAGCCGCATCGGGAAGTTGATGGCCAGCGTCTGGTGCTTCACGGTGGTCTGCAGCGCCACGGCGGCGATGCTGGCCACCACGATGAAGGCGAGCCAGCCCAGTGCGTTGCCGTGCTCGACCCACAGGTTGGCGGGCGCCGTCGCGCCCAGCCAGTCGACGATGCGGCCCAGCATGGCGAACAGCAAGGCCTCAAAAACCGCCATGACCGCCGAGAGCAGCGCCAGCTGAAGGATGTAGCTGCGTGCGCCTTCGGTGCAGGCCCACAGAAAGGCCATGAAACCCTTGGGCGGCAAGGAAGGGTCAGCGTCAGGGTAGGCGGGAAGCTGGCTTTCGAATCGTTTGAAAAAACCCATGGATGTCGTTTGTCTTTGGTTCAGGTGTCTGCTTATAAGGTGTTATGGCTGTGGGATCGTTGACTTATTTCGGAGTGATTGATGCGCCGGCTGTGATGCCGGCAACACCGGGGCTTCAGCTGAAGAGCTCCAGCAGGCGGTCCAGGCCGCCTTCATTGATGGCCACCATGGCCTGCTCGCGTACGCGCGGCTTGGCGTGATAGGCCACCGAGAGGCCGGCCACGCCCATCATGGGCAGGTCGTTGGCGCCGTCGCCCATGGCGATCGCCTCAAGCGGGTTGATGCCAAGATTGCCGCAGGTCTCAATCAGCATCTTGCGCTTCTCTTCGCCGTCGCAGATGTCGCCCCAGGGCTGGTCGACCATCTTGCCGGTGAGAAAGCCGTCTTTCATCTCCAGCACGTTGGAGCGTGTGTAGTCGATGCCGAGCTCGTCACGCACGCGATCGGTAAAAAAGGTGAAGCCGCCGCTGACCAGCAGCACTTTCATGCCGGCCTCTTTGCATGCGTGCACCAGCTCGGCGGCCCCGGGGTTGAGCTTGAGGCGCTCGTGGTAGACCTGTTCCATGCTGGCCACGCTCACGCCCTTGAGCAAGGCCACGCGCTGGCGCAGGCTTTCCTTGTAGTCGGTGATCTCGCCGCGCATGGCGGCTTCGGTGATGGCGGCTACCTCGGCCTTGCGGCCCGCAGCGTCGGCGATTTCGTCCACACACTCGATATTGATGAGCGTGGAATCCATGTCAAAGGCGATCAGCCTGAAATTGCTGAGCTTGAGGTCTGGCGTAGAGACGTTGACGACGAGGCCGGGGGAGATTTCAGCGGGGGTCATGCGGGCGTTGCTTCTGTGGTGGAGGGGGTTTTGGGTTGACCGAGAGAGCGCAGGATGTCGCGCACCATTTGCGCGCGGTCTTTGGGTTCGGGGAGCTCGCGCTCGATACGCAGCTTGTCGTTGCCGGCCAGCTTGATGTGCCGGTTCTTCTGGATGAGGTGCATGATGGCCATCGAATCGATGGGCGGGTCTTTCTTGAAGGTGATGTTGATGCCGCCGGGCGCGGCATCGACCTTGACCACGCCGTAGGGACGGGCAATCACGCGCAGGCGGTGCACGTCGATGAGTGTCTGTGCCTGCGGCGGTAGCTTGCCGAAGCGGTCGACAATTTCCTCCAGCAGCGCATCGATCTGGTCGGTGTTTTTCGCGGTGGCCAATTTTTTGTAGAAGGACAGGCGCAGGTGCACGTCGCCGCAGTAGTCGTTGGGCAGCAGGGCGGGGGCGTGCAGGTTGATCTCGGTGGTCACGCTCAGCGGTGACAGCAGGTCCGGCTCGCGCCCGGCCTTGAGCGAGGCCACGGCTTCGCTGAGCATCTCGTTGTAGAGCTGAAAGCCGACTTCGAGCATGTTGCCGCTCTGGTTTTCACCCAGCACTTCGCCGGTGCCGCGGATTTCCAGGTCGTGCATGGCCAGGTAAAAGCCCGAGCCGAGTTCTTCCATCTGCTGGATGGCTTCGAGCCGCTGGCCGGCCTGCTTGGTCAGGCCCTCGATGTCGGGCACCATCAAATAGGCGTAGGCCTGATGGTGGCTGCGGCCCACGCGGCCGCGCAGCTGGTGCAGCTGTGCCAGGCCGAACTTGTCGGCACGGCTCATCACGATGGTGTTGGCGGTCGGCACGTCGATGCCGGTTTCGATGATGGTCGAGCACAGCAGCAGGTTGTAGCGTTGGGCGATGAAGTCCTTCATCACGCGCTCAAGCTCGCGCTCGGGCATCTGGCCGTGCGCCACTGCGATTCGCGCTTCAGGCAGTATCTCTTCGAGCTTTTCGCGGCGGTTCTGGATGGTCTCGACCTCGTTGTGCAGGAAGTAGACCTGGCCGCCGCGTTTCAACTCGCGCAGCACTGCTTCCCGGATCACGCCGTTGTTTTCGCTGCGCACAAAGGTCTTGATGGCCAGGCGCCGCTGCGGCGCAGTGGCGATCACGCTCAGGTCGCGCAGGCCTTCAAGCGCCATGCCCAGCGTGCGCGGGATCGGCGTGGCGGTCAGCGTCAGCACATCGACCTCGGCGCGCATGGCCTTCATGGCTTCTTTGTGGCGCACGCCAAAGCGGTGCTCTTCATCGATGATGAGCAGGCCCAGGCGCTCGAACTTCACGTCCTGGCTGAGCAGCTTGTGCGTGCCGACCACGATGTCGACCGTACCGTCGGCCAGGCCCTTGATGGCGGCGGTAATCTCTTTGCCCGAGCGGAAGCGGCTCATCTCGGCAATCTTCACCGGCCACTTGGCAAAGCGGTCCACCAGCGTCTGGTAGTGCTGCTCGGCCAGCAGCGTGGTGGGCGCCAGCAGGGCGACCTGCCGCCCGCCGGTGACGGCGATAAAGGCTGCGCGCAGGGCCACTTCCGTTTTGCCGAAACCCACGTCGCCGCAGACCAGGCGGTCCATGGGCCGCGGGCTGATCATGTCCTGGATCACCGCATGGATGGCGGCGCGCTGGTCGGCGGTTTCTTCAAAGCCGAAGTCGTTGGCAAAGGTTTCGTAGTCGCCGGGCGAATAGCGGAAAGCATGGCCTTCGCG
>NZ_JBFUAZ010000013.1:0-21725 GCF_056406035.1 Polaromonas sp. P1_E1_2
GCAGCTTGACCGTTCCGCTGACCGCCGAATTCTCGATGGAGCGGAAATCCGGTTTCCAGAGGAACTGGGCCACACCGCGCAACAGGATCATGATGCCGAAGGTCGTGAAGATCTGCGACAGCATGGGCGCGTTGATGATGCGCACGATCACCAGTTTGTACAGCAGCACGCCGAAGCCGAACAGCATGATCACTGTCAGCGGCAAGGTAAGCATGGGGTCCAGCGCATACAGGGAAAACAGCCAGAAGGCCGAGTACATGCCCAGCATGAGGAATTCCCCGTGCGCAAAGTTCACGATGTCCATGACGCCGAAAATCATGGTCAGGCCGATAGCCACCAGCGCGTAAATCAGCCCAATCAGCACGCCGGAGGCCAGCGTCTGAAGCAATATTTCCGTAGTCATGGTTGTCTCTTGGCTTTTTAGGTCAAAACTCGCGGCTTATTTGCGCTGGTCCCACTTGGGCATGGGCCAGGTCACTTCACGCGAGGCCATGTCGAACGGCCAGACCGTGTTGTATTTGCCGCCGATGATCTGCACCAGGATGCCCTGGCCCAGGGTGTTCTGGCCGGTCGCATCGAACTTCACACCCTTCCACGGCATGATCAGCTTGCTGCCGGGCATGTCGGTGGCGGCCAATGCCTTGCGGATAGCTTCGGGCTCGGTGGAGCCAGCACGGTTGATAGCGTCCGCCATCACCATCAGGCCGGTGAAAGTGCGCGAGGAATTGCCGGTGAAGTTGATCTTGTAGCGGCTGTTGAACAGGTCGTTGACCTGCTTGATCAGAGGATTGCGGTTGGCCAGGTCCAGCGCCCAGACTTCACGCGTGATGATGTAGTCGGCGTCCTTGCCGAGTGTCCTGATGAAATCGGTATCGGTGAAGCCCGCGTTGTTCGCCAGGATCATGTCCGGCGAAAAGCCGAGTTCCTTGTAGGTCTTGATCGACAGGATGGCATCGGCCGTGTAGGACGACTGCAGCACCAGGTTGGGGTTCGCCGCCTTGAGCGTCTGCACTTCCGAAGTCAGCTGCGTGGTTTTGGCCGGGTACATCACCTGCTTGACCAGGTTCTGCTTGAACTCGGGCGCGAGTTTGGTCTGCAGCTTGGTGGTTTCCGTGCCCCACAAGCCGTTTTCGTTGAGGCTGGCGACCACGCCCGCCTTGATGCCCTTTTTGGCTTCGAGTTCTTTCAGGAAATCAAAGGCGTTGTGCACAAACAGGTCGTCGTGCGGCGTGGTGCGAAAGAACCACTTGAAGTTGCGCTGCGTGAGCGATGCCGACGACGATTCAGGGTTCAGGAAAGGGATACCGGCGCGCTCGGCGATCTGGCTGGCCGTGGCGGTGACGGCGCTGTTATACGCACCCACGAGTGCCACGACTTTTTCCTGTGTGATCAGGCGCTCGGCTTCCGTAGCGCCAGTCTGCGGGTTGGCCTGGTGGTCGGCAAACACCAGCTTGATTTTTGCGCCCTTGAGGTTGGGCAAGCCTTTGCCGGCAGACAGCGGCAGCTCGGAAACACCGGGCGCACCGTTATTGATGATGTCGGCGGCGAGTTCCAGCGCGCTGCGCAGCTCGGCACCCACGGAGGCGGCCGGCCCGGTGAGCGGATAAAGCACACCGATTTTTATCTCTTGCTGTGCATGCACGCCAAAGGCCATGCCGGTTGATAGCAACACTGCGGCCACTTTGGCCCACCAAGATTTCTTCATGACGCACTCCTCGTAAAAACATGACGGTTGGATGACATGTGACGAAGTGTGCGATTAGCAAATGACGAAATCAAACAAGTAATTTTTTGCTTACGTCATCGATTTTTTCGATGATTGGTATTTACCCTGATGCACCTTTTTTGCCTGTTTTTGCAACCCTGGCCGCCGGCTTGCGACCCGTTTTGGTGCCGGCTCCCGTGCTCTCCGCGGCAAACTGCACGGCCGACCTGACCACCGTCTCAACCACCGATGAAGTCGGGTCGGTGCGGTAGCTCGCGTGGATCGGCAACGACTTCACACGGGTGTCGCAGGTGAGCAATTTCAGGCTGGCGAACCCCGTCAGGCGCTGGACCGCGATGCGCGGCAGCAGGGCCACGCCAAAGCCGCCCTGCACCAGCTGGACCATCGCGGAAATGGATGAAATGGCATGCACCTTTTTGGGTTCCATGCGGTGCTGTTTGAAGAGGTCGACCAGCGTGACGTGCGGCTGCGAGCCTTTCTGAAATGTCAGCAACTCCATCTCCGCGAGCTCATCCAGCCGGTAATTTCTTTTTTTATGCAGCGCCGGATTTCCCACAAACGCCATGTCCATGGGCGGCAAGGCCTGGTTGCGTACCCCGTCCGCCGACGCGGGCAATGCGGCAAACACCAGGTCCAGCGTGCCGCGTTGCACCTGGTCCATCAGGATGGGGGTGGTTTCCACCGTCAGCTCCAGCTCCAGGCCCGGATGGTCTACCCGGAGTTTTTCAAGCCAGGGAATCAGCCAGGAGTGCAGCACCGATTCGATGGCACCTATGCGCATCGATACCGCCATGGCCGCACCGGAACCCATCTCGTGTTTGACCTCGCGCTGCAGCTCCAGCAGCTTTTGCGCATAGACCAGGAAACGCGCGCCCGCGACGGTGAGCTTGAACTGCTTGTCGCGCCGGTCCAGCAGCAGGATGCCCAGCTCTTCTTCCAGTGTGGCGATCCGGCTGGACATGGCAGACTGCGTCAGGTAGAGCTTCTCCGCGGCGCGCGAGATACTTTTGAGCGAGGCAACCCAATAGAAAGCTTCAACAAAACGCAGGTTCATGGCGGGGCCTCAAGGTCGCAAAACAGGTAGGCGCCGGCTTTTCGGGGTATGCCCGGTGAACTGGCGCGGGATTTGCGTCTATCCTATTACTACTTACTAATTCCTTGTCCTGGAGCTTTTCATGAAATTCAAAGTCACTCTGGTGGCCGCCGCTCTCGCCTTCGGCGCCAACGCTTTCGCCCAGACCAAGTGGGATCTGCCCGCGGCCTACCCAGCCAGCAACTTCCACACAGAAACGCTGACGCAGTTCGCGGCAGACGTCGACAAGGCCAGCGGCGGCAAACTCAAGATCACGGTGCACGCCAACGCCTCGCTCTTCAAGGCCAACGAAATCAAGCGTGCGGTGCAAGGCGGCCAGGCCCAGATCGGTGAAGTGCTGCTGGTCAATTTCGAAAACGAGAATCCGATTTACGGCGTCGATGGCATTCCTTTTTTGGCCACCTCTTACGCTGATTCCAAAAAACTCTACGAAGCCCAAAAGCCCGTACTTGATAAATTGCTGGGCACACAGGGCATGAAGCTGCTCTATACCGTGGCGTGGCCACCGCAAGGCATTTACAGCAAGAAAGAGCTCGCCTCGGTTGCCGACCTGCGCGGCATCAAATGGCGCGCCTACAGCCCCGCCACCGCCAAGATTGCCGAGTTGATCGGCGCGCAGCCGGTCACCATCCAGGCGGCTGAACTCTCGCAGGCGCTGGCCACTGGCGTGGTGGAAAGCTACATGAGCTCGGGCTCGACCGGCTATGACTCCAAGACCTATGAAAGCATCAAGTACTGGTACGACACCCAGGCCTGGCTGCCCAAGAATGCCGTCATCGTGAACAAAAAAGCCTTTGATGCGCTCGACCCCGCCACACAGGCGGCCCTCACCAAGGCCGCGGCGGACGCCGAAGTGCGCGGCTGGAAGCTCAGCGAGGAAARGAACGAGTGGTACAAAAAGGCCCTGGCCGACAAAGGCATGAAGATCGTCACGCCGCCGGCCAAGCTGGTCTCCGACATGAAGCAGGTCGGCACCATCATGCAGGCCGACTGGGTGAAAAAGGCCGGCCCTGACGGCGAAGCCATCATCGCCAACTTCAACAAGCTCAGGGCCGCGAAGAAGTAAGGCATACAACAAGGCAGGCCGTGCGCAAATTCCTCGACAAACTTTATCTGGCAGGCGGGGCCTTGGGCGCCGCCTTCATCGCCCTCATCGCGGTGCTGATGATCGCTCAAAGCATCCTGCGCGAATTCCGCGTTAACACCGGCGCCGTGAACGACGTGGTGGCCTGGTTTTGCGCGGCCGCCGCCTTCTTTGCCATGGCCCACGCATTCAAGCATGGCGACTTTGTGCGGGTGACCTTGCTGCTCGATTCAGTGAATGCAAAGACCCGCCGCGTGCTGGAGCTGGCCTCGCTTTTTATCGGCAGCGTGGCGGTGGCCTACCTGGCATGGTCGGCATGCCTCTTCACCTATGAAAGCTGGGAGTTCAACGACATCTCGCAAGGCCTCTTGCCCATGCCGATGTGGATTCCGCAGTTGAGCTTTGCGCTGGGCTCCATCCTGCTGCTGGTCGCCGTGGTCGATGAATTCATCATCGTGATACGCGGCGGCGTGCCGACCTTTGTGCGCGAAGTCGAAGAACGCCATGCGCGCGGCGACTTCTCTTCGGAAGTTTGAGCCTCAGCCTGCGTCTCTTTCATTTCCGTTTATTTTCCAGACTACAAAGACAACAACATGGATATCCTGATGGTGGGCGGCATCTTGCTGCTGCTCATGATGCTGCTGCTCTCGGGCGGCGTGTGGATTGCGATGACCCTGGCCATCTGCGGCTGGGTCGGGCAGGCCTTTTTCACAACAACCCAACCGGGCAAGAATCTCTTCAGTGCTTTCTGGGAAAGCAATGCCAGTTGGGAACTGGCAGCCCTGYCCCTCTTTATCTGGATGGGCGAGATTTTGTTTCGCACCAAGCTCAGCGAAGAGATGTTTGAGGGCCTGCGCCCCTGGCTCAACCGCGTGCCCGGCCGCCTCATGCATACCACCATCCTGGGCTGCGGGATCTTCGGCTCGGTCTCGGGTTCGTCGGCCGCCACTTGCGCCACGATTTCCAAGGTTGCGCTGCCTGAGCTGCTCAAGCGCGGCTACGACGAGAAGATCGCCCTGGGCTCCCTCGCCACCGCCGGCACGCTGGGTATTTTGATTCCCCCGTCCATCACCATGGTGGTGTATGCCGTCGCGGCCGACGCGTCCATCATCCGCATCTTCCTGGCGGGTTTTTTCCCGGGCTTTCTGCTGATGGCGCTGTTCTCGGGCTACATCATCTGGTGGAGCCTGCGCCATCCCGACAAGGTGCCCGCCGCCGACCCGCCTTCCACGTTCATGCAGAAGATCAGGCAGTCGGGCAACCTGCTTCCCTGCGCTGCGCTGATCGTTTTCATCTGCTGGGTGCTGATCAGCGGCTATGCCACGGCCACCGAATGCGCGGCTTACGGTGTGGCCGGTTCACTGGGCCTGGCGCTGTGGAGCCGGTCACTGACATGGCAAAACTTCAAAGAGGGCCTGATGGGCACGACGCGCACCAGCTGCATGATCATGTTCATCCTGGCTGGCGCGGCATTCCTGACCAAAACCATGGCTTTCACCGGCATTCCACGTGAGCTGGCCGAATGGGTCAACAGCATGAACCTCTCGCCGTTTGCGCTGATCGGTGTGCTGACCATCGTCTACCTGATCCTGGGTACCGCGCTCGACGGCATCTCCATGATCGTGCTGACCAGCGCCGTGGTGCTGCCGATGATCCAGAAGGCCGGTTTCGATCTCATCTGGTTCGGCATCTTCATCATCCTGCTGGTCGAGATTGCCGAAGTCACGCCGCCGGTGGGCTTCAATCTTTTTGTGCTGCAAAACATGACCGGCAAAGACAGCAACACGATTGCACGCGCCGCCATTCCCTTCTTTGGCTGCCTGGTGGTGTGCATTGTGCTGATCACGGTATTCCCGCAGATCGTGACCAGCTTGCCTGATCTCGTCATGGGCAAAGATAAATAGATAGCGGCTCAGCGGACGCGCCAGGGCGACAGAAGTCTCTCATCGTCAGTCAGCGCCCAGGTCTCAAAGCCGGTGGCCTCTTCAATTGCGTGGCGGTACGGCGGCAAGTTGGTGCATTCAAGCACCACTGCCTGTAATGAAGGCTCTCGCTGCCTCAGGGCCACCGCAGCCGCCACTACATCGCCGCACGCCTTCTCCCTGTCCATGGTCGGGCGGTTACCCAGAATGGCAGTAGCAAATTCACTTTCAGGATCCACCCCCTGCACCACCACATCCGCCAGACGCTCATGCGCCACACCTGCAGCACGCAAGTGTTCCTCACCCAGCGCCGCTGAACTGATGGTCAGCACGCCCACCCTGGCGTGGCGTGCAAGCAGCACCGGCAATTGAAGCAGGCTGGAAGTGATAACGGGAACCTCCACGGCCGCCTGCAATTCGTCCTGCAGCAGCACGAGGAAACCGCAACTGGTGGTGATGGCCAACGCGCCCTCGCTCGCCAAGGCCTGCACCGCCTGCACAAAAGCCGGYAGCACGCCCGCAGCACGCAGGCCGGCGGCGGTCTGCACAATCTTGCCGGGCCCGGCTCCCGACACCACCCGCTGGCGAACGGGCACGCCAAACGCGTCTGGGTGGCCGATGTCACCCGGCCACCGGTGAAAGCGCGTATCAAGCATCACCACCCCCAGAAAGCCCGAAGGCTCGCTGAAAGCGGGTGCTGAGGTTAAAGTCATGGCTCCATTCTCCCGCCAAACAAACCACCCGCCACCGCCATGTTGAACGTCATCGCCATTTCTCTTGGAGCTTCAATCGGTGCGCTGGCGCRCTGGGGCCTCGGCCTGTGGCTGACGCCGGGCGGCCTCATTCCCTGGGGCACCCTTGCGGCGAACCTGATTGGCGGCTACCTGATTGGCATCTGCATCGCGGGCTTCCAGTCCATGCCCCAGCTGGACCCGGTGTGGCGGCTGGCGCTGGTGACGGGGTTCCTGGGCGGTCTCACCACGTTTTCCTCGTTTTCGGCCGAAGTAGTGATTTTCCTGATGGAAGCGCGCTACGGGCTGGCCGCGCTTACGGCCACCGTGCACGTGCTGGGATCCCTGTTGATGACCGTGGCCGGCCTCAAAACTGCTATGTTTTTTATAGCTGCTGGCGCACGCTGAATATGGGCTGGAGGTTAAAAAAATGATATCAATGTTAATTCGCAGGGAATCTGGCGCCGTTGAAATGGAATGGGATGTCGAAAACGTTCAGGGCATGTCTCATGCTCTGAGTGAAAGCCCGGACGGTTTTTTGATTTCAATGTGGAATTTGAAGGCACGTGGTGCTTCCGCCCAATTGGAAACCGGTGTCCTGTATTCGCTGTGGAAGGTGTACGCCGGTGTTGAGTTTCGGATTTCCCTTTTTTACGTCGCAAATAATTTAGCGACCGTGGGGGAGCGCACTTACCTCTTGGCCTTGTTTGGCGAGTACGACGGGTTCAAATCGATGCTGCTGGATGCGTGGGCAGACGGTCTTTCTATTAACTGGTCTGACTTGAGCGTGCRGTATGGCGACTCATGGTTGTCCATGTGTCAGGCATTAACTTCGAAAACCAACTGGATTCAGGCAAAGGTGGATGAAAGTCCCATCGTCCTTGACGCAGCAGGCTTGCGTTCAAAGCAGGATTTGTATTGCCGGCTTGGCGAAGCTTTTTTTGGGTACAAAGGCTATGCAGGCACCAATCTCGATGCTCTTTACGATGTGTTGAGGGAGAACAGATTGGATTGCAAAATAGCTTTCAAAGATAAAAAACAGTTTTCAACTGTCTGTGAAACCCTCACGAACGATGTCAGCTATTTCGATAGATTGACTGAGGTATTTTCGGGTGCTGGATTGCGCATTCAGGAATAAAGCTATCCAGTCGAAAATTGCTATTTTTTTATAGCTACTTGCGCAAACTGAGTCTGGGCTGGAGCCACTTTTCTTATAAATTTCCCAGTCTGTAAGCCGGCCGGCTTTTGCAGCCCGCACGCGCTTGTCATACCGGCGCAGTCAACCAAAGCCGCCACCACCCGCGAACGGCCTGAATTGGCCACAATGCGTCATGGCCTCCATGACAACCCCCATGACATCGGTGTATCCGGCTCTCTCAAGCGGCGGGCCGGACCGGCTGGCCAACATAGGCCGCGCACGGCAAGCGGTTCTGTACGGTGAGTACACGCCCGGAGGTGTCAGCCCGGTGGTTGAAAGCTGGATAGAGCGCTCCTGGCAGCGCTGCCTGGCCGGCGGCCAGCGGCCCGAGCGGGCGCCTTCTTTCGATATCGTTCCGGCCGCCGCGCTGCGCCGCACGCTGGAGGCCAACCACCAGCTGGTGCAAGCTGCGGCACCTGTACTGGAAAAGCTGGGCCAGGCCATTGCCGACACGCGCTACTTCGCCATCCTGACCAACCAGGCCGGCGTGGTCATCAATGTGAATGGCCCGATAGACCGGCGCGACCGCCGTGCCGACATGATCACACGCATCGGTACGGACCTTTCGGAACAACAAGTGGGCACTACCGCCATCGGCGCAGCGCTGACCGAACTGCAACCGGTGTGGCTGCATCGGGGTGAGCATTTTTTTGATGCCACCTCGGTCTACAGCTGCGCCGGCGCGCCCTTGTTCGGCCCCGACGGCCGCTGCGCCGGCATGCTGGACCTGACGGGCATCGAAGTGGTCGAGAGACCCGAGCTCAAACACCTCGTTGCGCAATCCGCGCGCAGCATAGAGAACGCACTCACTTTGGGCAAACCCCATGCATTGCTGATCCGGCTGAATTGGCCGGGCCGCACGCTGGGGGATGAGACCGATGGGCTGGTGTGCGTGGATACCGATGGTTGCGTCACTGGCGCCAACCAGGCGGCGCGGCAGATGATTTCACAGCTGGGCTTCACCGCAGGCATGACGCCGCATTGCAACGATCTCTTTGCCATGCCCTTCGAAATGCTGTTTGACGCGGCGCAGCGCCAGGCGCCGGTGAATGGCGGCATCCTCGAGGTGCCGCTCTGGACAGGCCTGCGCCTGCACGCGCTGCCGCAGTTGCCCGGCCGGGACTCGCCGCCCCCGGCAACCAGCCTGCCGCCTTCAGGCGCCGCGTCGCGAACGCTGAAGGAACTCGAAACCGCCTTGATCCGCAAGGCGGTAACCGATTCACGCGGCAATGTGCTGCAGGCCGCAAAGGCGCTCGGCGTCAGCCGGGCCACGGTTTACCGCCGCCTGGGCCCGGGCAAACGCAACTAACCCCGCAAACACAAATCAGTGCTTGTGCTCGGCCGTGGCACCGGCTGCTCCCGGTGCGGCAGTGGCAACCGGCAGCTTCAGCTCGAGCTTGCTTTCCACACCTTTGGCGTCCCTGAACAGCAGGGTCACGGGGATTGTGCTGTCTTTGGCCAGCGGTGCCTTGAGGTCCATCAGCATGACGTGGTAACCCCCTGGCTTGAGATCGACCTTTTTGCCTGCAGGCAAATCAAGCGATGGCACGGCACGCATTTTCATGACGTCGCCGTCCATTTTCATTTCATGCACTTCAGCCACGCCCGCCACCGGCGACGACACGCCGATCAGCTGGGCCCCATCCTTGGCGGTGAGGCTCATAAAAGCCCCCGTGCCTTTTTGCCCTTGCACGGTGGCACGCGCCCACGCCCCATCGACCTTGACGGCGGCCGTCTGGGCCAGGGCGGCCATGCTGGCCAGTGCCATCGAAAATGCCAACACGGCTTTTGAGAATTTTGCGGATGTCATGTGTAAATGCTCCTTGAAGCAGTAAATTGAATCGGAAATAAAACCGCCGGGGCTCGCTCAGTGATTGTGTTCACCACCGCCTGCAGGCATCAGCTCAAGCGCGGCAGCAGGGTTTTTGAGGTCGGACAGTTTTTGGCCTGGCTTGGGCACTTCGGCCCAGTCAACCTTGCCGGTCTCGCAAACCTGGCTGACTGGCCAATACAACATGCCCGCCTGTGCGGGCAGTTTGGCCTGCAGCACAAATTCGTCGTACCAGTCGTTCTGCAGGTAGTCAGCGGGGGTTTTAGCTGTCCAGCTGATTCGCGACACGTCTTCGGTGACGGTTTTGCCGTGATCCAGCAGCGGCTGCGCCAGCTTCTCACGTGTGACCTCCAGCGTCCAGCCTGCTTTGGGCATGGGCTTGGCACCCTGCACACCCGCGGGGATGGTGACCACGATCTGTTTGACGGGTGAATTCCCGCAGCCATGCCCGACCTTGAATGTGCCCTTGTAGTAGCTGCCTGCATTCGCGACCTGGTATTCCAGGGTGACGTGTGCGGCGGCAGGCAGCGATACGGCAATAAAGATAGCTCCAGCCCAATAGGGACGAGCGCAAGCAGCTATGGTTTTAATAGCATTTGGGTATTTCATGATTGATTCTTACAGGATTGAAAATTAAAGGCAGCAGGATTTGCGGCTGAAATTAGGGCCAGCGAGCGCCATGCCGAACGGAGCGCACGGGTGCGCAGAAAAGGCTCGTGAAAGTGCACGCTGAAATGAACGATGGCACGGCGCCGGCCGCAAGGCCCGTGCGCGGGATGCCTGAGGCCTCCAGCGAGAGGCGGTTCAGTTCAAAGTGCGGGAGGTGCGCGGCTGAAAGGCAGCCCGGAGATGGCTGTGCCGGTGGTTGCCGGAATATCCGCCACCGCAACCGTGGTACCGGTGACACAGGAAACGCTTGCTACCGGTAGAGGTGGCAGCACCAGCCCTGCTGAGCCGCACAGGTCGCAGCGCTGGCCTGGGGAGGCTGCATTGCCATCGGTGGAGTCCACGCCGGCATCAGACGAAGCGGTGTTGACGCTGCAAATGCCGCTCAGCTTGCCGCTGCGCACGTCCTGGGCGAGCATGGACACCGGTGCCCACAACGCCGCCGCCACGGCCAGGAAAGCCAGCCAGGCGGCAAGGCGTTCMCATACGGGAAGGGTCGGACGGGATGCGGGGTGGTGGGGCACGGGGTGATTATATGTAGCCCCCACGCTCCCCCACTTCGTGTGGGTCGCTGCCCCCCGAGGGGGCCGCCCGCCTGCGGCCCGGCAAAGCCGGTTCCGCGGCTCATGCTGGGTTGAAGAATTCTTTGGACACTACCAGCGGGGGCCGCGGGACTGGCTTTGCCAGACCGCAGGCGCCGCCCCCTCGAGGGGGGAACAGGCTACACGCAGTGAGACTGGACGGGGGTGGTGTCTTGCTAGGGCGCCCCAAAACCAAACCGCCGAAACACCTCCTGCGCTTCCGGCGTCAACAAGTAGGCAGYAAACTGCGCAGCCGCAGCATCCCCGCTTCGCGCAGTCAAACCGTAGGCCGCACTCACCTGCAAGGCAGCCGGCATCTGCACCACGTTCATGCGCGGCGCTTCTTTGCGAACCGCCACGGCGTTGGTGCAATAGGTCAGGAACAGGTCGGCGCGGCCCTCCGTGATCAGCCACTCATACGTACTCCGGCCCGGCGGAGGCTGGGGTGCTTCGGGTGAGCCGGTGAGCTTGAGTGCCTTGCTGTCCAGTGCCGTGTAAGCACCGGGCTTGAGTGCTTCCGCCTTGCGGAACACTGCCCACGCATAGTCGCCCGACGGGTCCGCCCTGGGCGTGGAGGTGCCGAGCTTGACGGCGGGATCCAGCATCAGGTCGAGCAACTTTCCCGAATCGGCATTGAGCTGCGGCACGGCCAGAGCACACAGCTGGTTGCGCACAAACAGCGTGGGTTGCACCCATGCACTGCCCGCTGCGGAATAGAGGCGCTGGGGATGCTGCGTATCGGCCGAGGCAAACACCTGCGCAGGCTCGCCCTTTTCAATGCGTTCGCGCAGCAGTCCGGAGGCGCCAAACGTCAGCTGGGTTTTCACGCCCGTGCGGGATTCGTACGCGCGGGCCACTTCGGTGAGCGCTTCGCGCAGGCTGCCCGCCGCATACACGCGCAGCGGCGCGGCGCCTTCAGCAGATGCTGCGGGCGATTGGGCATGCGCCATAGTCAGGCCTCCTGAAAAAACAACCGCAGCAGCAATCCATACCAGCAGGCGCCGCGGGACTGGCTTTGCCAGACCGCAAGCGCCGCCCCCTCGAGGGGGGAACAAGCTACACGCAGTGAGCTTGGACGGGGGTGAGCCAATTTCACCGTCCCCTGTAGGGGAGGACAGGCTACACGCAGTGAGCCTGGGCAGGGGGGAACTCATTTAGCGTTTGGGAAGAACAATTGCTCACCGCCAATTTTGTAACCGGCGATCACGTTCTGGCCCATGGGCGAGATGATCCAGTCCACAAACCTCTGCGCTTCCACCACTTTGGTCTGCGGATGCTTGGCGGGGTTCACCACCATCACGCCGTACTGGTTAAACAGCTTGGTATCGCCTTCGACCAGCACGGCCAGGTCGCCGCGGTTTTTGAAGGACAGCCAGGTGCCGCGGTCGGCCAGCACATAGCCGCCGCTGCTGGCCGCGATGTTGAGCGCCGGGCCCATGCCGCAGCCGCAAGCCTTGTAGTTGGCAAACGCGGGCTTGTCGCCCGGCGTCTCAACGCCCGCGGCTTTCCAGTAGCGAAGCTCGGCGGCATGCGTGCCGCTCTTGTCACCGCGAGAGATAAAACCGGCATTGGCGGCGCTGAGTTTTTTCAGCGCTTCGACAATGTCCCTGCCCCTGGTTTTGGCCGGATCAGCTGCGGGGCCGATCAGCACGAAATCGTTGTACATGACAGGAAAGCGCTTGATGGCAAAACCTTCGGCTACGACTTTTTCTTCCGCCACCTGGTCGTGCACAAACAGCACGTCGGCGTCCCCCCGGCGGCCCATGTCGATAGCCTGGCCGGTGCCGACAGCGACTACTTTCACGTCAATGCCCGTAGCTTTTTTGAACTCGGGCAGCAGGTAGGGAAAGAGGCCCGACTGCTCGGTCGAGGTGGTTGACGCCATCACGATAGTGTTGGTTTGTGCTATCGAAACAGTAGCTGCCAGCGCAAGCGGGACAAGCACCAAGGCCCTGATCGACCCGAAAATTCCCGATACCATGCTCAAGCTGTTCATGCAAGTTCTCCTTTTAAAAATGCTTCTGCCGCTGCGGGGACAGGACCGGTGAAAAAGGCCGCAGTCGGCAAGTCGGCTACCAGCCGGCCATGCTCAAGGTAAATCACCCGGGTGGCCAGCCGCTTGACCTGCCCCAGGTTGTGGCTGCTGAAAATAAGCGTCATGCCGGCATCGGCAAACTCCGCCATCAGGCGCTCGACCTCGCGCTTGGCCGTGGGGTCCAGGCTGGCCGTGGGCTCGTCGAGCAGCAGAACCTGCGGCTTGAGCGCCCAGGCGCGCGCCAGCGCCACGCGCTGCTGCTGCCCTCCGGACAAAGCCTTGGCATTGCGTGTGGCCAGGTCCTCCAGCCCCACGCGCTCCAGCGCGGCCAGTGCCTGGACTTTGGCCTCTTTCCAGCGCACACCACCCAGCCACAGTCCGAGTGCCACGTTGTTCAGCACGCTGGCGCGCAGCATGTAGGGCCGCTGGAACAGCATGGCCTGCCGCAATTGCACGTCGTGCTGAAAGCTGCCGCTGGAAGGCCGGACCAGGCCGTTGAGGGTTCGCAGCAGCGTGCTCTTTCCGCTGCCGTTGGCGCCCACCAGCGCCAGTCTTTCGCCGGCCTTGATACGCAGGCTGCAGCCGCTGAGCGCCTGCACCTGGCCGAACTGCACACCGATGGCATGCAGGTTGAACACCTGCGTCATGGCTGCGCACCCCCGGTGGCCAGGGCCACATCCGGCAGGCGGTCGTCGAACCGCTCACGCCAGCGCCGCACCAGGGCGATCAGGATGTTCAGCAGCAGCACCACCCCGAGCAATACGATGCCCAGCGCCAGCGCCAGCGGCAAATCGCCCTTGCTGGTCTCCAGCGCAATCGAAGTCGTCATCACGCGCGTGAAGCCGTCGATATTGCCGCCCACCACCATCACCGCGCCGACCTCCGAGATCGCCCGGCCGAACGCGGCGATCAGCACCGTCAGCAACGCATAACGCTCGTCCCACAAAAGAATGAGGCCGCGCACAAAGCGGCCCGCACCCAGCGACCGGAATTGCTCGCCATGAGAACGGTCGGCATCTTCAATCGCCTGGCGGACCAGCGCGGTGACGACCGGCAGCACCAGCACGGCCTGCGCCAGCACCATGGCCTTGAAGGAAAACAGCCAGCCCAGAAAACCGAGGGGGCCGGTTCGCGAGAGCAACAGGTACACCACCAGCCCGACCACCACCGACGGAAGGGCCAGTGCCGTGTTGAGCAGGGCCAGAACCGCACCGCGGCCGCGAAAGCGCGACACGCCCAGCCACGCACCGAGCAGCAAGCCGCCGCTGCAGGCAATGAGGCAGGCACAAGCACTCACGGCCAATGAACGGGCCACGATGCTGGCCAGCATGGGATCGAGCGAGGTGATGAGCGTGAATGCCGTGGCGGCGCTGTCTGAGAAGGTGTTCATGTCAAAGCTGTGCGGCACTCTAGCCTAGGGCCTAAGTCCTTGATTTGCATCGGGAATCATCGCTATGAATTCATTTGCATAGGTTGGCAAACCCAAGCTGTCCACCGCGTCCCCGACCCGTTCCCGCCGACCGATGCACTCATAATCTGTGCACTTACCGTTTGCCATGCATAAAGTCGAACTCTCTTACCTGCTCACACCCCAGCGCGGCAAAAACGCCCTGATACGCAATCCGCTGATGGACATGCTCCATGCGGTGCGTGAGCAGGGCTCCATCTCCAAAGCCGCCAAGGCGCTCGACCTGTCGTACCGCCACGTGTGGGGTGCACTCAAAGACTGGGAGCAGACCCTGGGCCGAACGCTGATCGTCTGGGACAAAGGCCAGCGGGCACGGCTCACGGAATTCGGCGAGAAACTGCTTTGGGCCGAGCGGCAGGCACAGGCTCGGCTGGCGCCACAGATCGAAGCGTTGCGAGGCGACATCGAACGGGCCTTTTCCACCGCCTTTGACGACAACGCCCATGTGCTCACGCTGTATGCAAGCCACGACGCAGCGCTTTCTGCGTTGCGCGAGCAGGCGAGCCCGCGCGGGCTGCACCTGGACATCCGGTTCATGGGCAGCGTGGACGCCATTGCCGCCCTGAACGCGGGACGCTGCATGATGGCCGGATTTCACACGCTGGACCAGCCTGGCAGTCAGTCCGTGACCGCACAAACCTACCGCAACCTGCTCAAACCCGGACTGCACAAGCTGATCGGCTTCGCCCATCGCATGCAGGGCCTGATCGTGGCCAAAAACAACCCGCTGCAGATCGCCGGCATCACCGACCTTGCAAGGCCGGGCGTGCGTTACGTGAACCGGGCGGAAGGCACCGGCACGCGCGTGTTGCTGGACGAACTGCTGGGCAAAGCCGGTGTGGCGACTTCAGATATCGAGGGCTACCAGAGCCAGGAGCCATCCCATACGGCCGTAGCCCAGGCGATTGCCAGCAATGTCGCCGATGCCGGCCTTGGCATTGAAACGGCAGCGCGCGAGAAAGGCCTGGGCTTCATCCCGCTGGCGCAGGAGCGCTACCACCTGGTGTGCCTGAAGTCCGAACTGCCCACGCCGCAGGTGCAGGCACTGCTCAAGGAGCTCCAGAGCCGCGACTGGCAGGCCACGCTGGAAGAGTTGCCCGGCTACAGCGGCGAAACGGCCCAGAGCGGCAAGGTGCTGTCCCTGCGCGCCACTTTGCCCTGGTGGACATACCGCAAGGAAAAATTGGCGAAAAGTGCCTGAAATCCTTTATAGAAGAGCGCAGGCAGCTATTCTTTTTATAGCGCGCAAGACCTGAAGCCACAGAAAATATCATCCCGTCCGGGCAGGCAGAAGTTGCGGAAACGGGGATGCTTCAGGCGCGCACGTGTGGCGAACGAGCCGCCACGCAGCACCTTGTGGCTGCCGAACCAGGGTTCGGAATAGGCGGCGAAAGGACCGGGCACAAAACCCGGGTAAGCGCGAAAGGTGGTGCCCGTCCACTCCCACACGTCACCCCAGCGAAAGCCCCTGCGGGCGGCCGTGCACGCAGCGGTTTCCCATTCCACTTCTGCGGGCAGGCGGCGGCCAGCCCAGCGGCACCAGGCGTCAGCTTCCCACCAGCTCATATGCATGGCCGGCTGGTTGCCGAGCATACGCATGGCCTTGCCAAAGCGCGTCAGCATCACGGCGCCGCTGGCCACACCGATCTGTTCAACGTAACGCGGACCGCGCCTGCCCTCGCTTTTGACGGTGGCCTGCAACCACGCCCATCCCTCGGGCTGCCAGAACTCGGGCCGGTCATAGCCGCCGTCATCGACAAACTCCACGAACTGCGCCCAGCTCACCGGCTGCGCGTCGATCTCAAACTCGGGCACGCTGATGTCGTGCAGCGCCAGTTCGTTGTCGAAGGCAAAGCCTGCAGTGTCCGATGGTGCGGCAGAGCCCATTTTCCAGACGGTAGCCGGGACCAGCAGCGCGCCCCTCAGTGCCATGGACGGGGGCGTGAAGGCTTGCAATAAATCCTTTTCCATGGGCACACCCAGCATTTGCGCTGCGTGGGTCAAGGCTTCGGCCTGCATGTCCTCATAAAAGAGGCACAGGCGGTAGAAGTAGAGTGCATCGCTGTCTTCACCGGCTTTTCCCAGCAGTTCCAGTGTGCTTTCCAGCGTGTCGAGCAGATAGGCACGGCAAACGTCCACATCGGGCAGGTCAATCGCCCAGCGCTGGCTGTACGGAACACTCGCAGGGTCCCACCAGCGGTCGGCGTTGAGTTCCATCGAAGCGAGGCGGGTGTGCCCCGGTGCGCAGCGTATTCCCTGCGCGCGCTGCACATTGCGGCCGATCCACCATTCCTGGAACCAGCCGACGTGGCCGAGCATCCACAGCGGGGGGCTCAGCGGCGGGGAGGCCGGCACGGCAAAACCAACGGATTCCAGCGCCTGCTGGTACTGGCCAAAAATCCRCAAGGTGTGATTGCGGGCATCCATCAGCGCCAGCGACAGGACGTCACGGCCGGCGCTGCGCATGAGGGGCGAATCGATCTGGCGGTCCATCGCGAAAAAAATGATTGCTGGCGGGAGTAATGAAAAGGTGTAGCGTCTTGAACCCGCACAAAGTCTGGCAAGCATCGACACGAATGGACACAAACAAGACACCATCAAAGCCGCGCGCCGATTGAGGCCAGAATAGCAGACGGACGACCGGCTGGCGCGCATAAGTGTTTAGGTTGCATACTGGGCTCGAGGACAAACAAGGGGGCCTGCCAACCCGACGAAATATTGATGGCAAGGTGTCGCGCCACGGCGACTTACCCCCTTTTGTAACAACAAGTACACGGATAGACTCCGGCCAGTCGCCCCGTATCTTGAGAATGCCTGCAGGTGTCTGGAGGACGCATCGACTGCCCCTTGACCCCGCCCCTTGACTCACTCACCAGCACGCCACTTATGCAACCACACGATCTGAACTCATCGCCCGCCGAGCTCGACATGACGCTCCTGGACCTCGGGCCCCTGGCGTGGGTGCTGGAAGAACTGCGCAAGTCGCTGGAAGGCTCCAACAAAGCCCTGAAACGTTTTTTGCGGGAGGCTGAAGGCGTCAGCAACTCCGATCTTGCAGCACTCGATGCCGGCCAGTTACGCACTGCCCGCCAGCAGTTGCACCAGGCGGTCGGCGCGCTTGAGATGGTCGGCATGAGCGCGCCTGCGCTGGTGCTGCGGGCCATGGAAACGGCGGTGCAAAAGTTCATCCAGACACCGGGGCAATGCACACAGGACGCTGCGACCAAAATCGAACTTGCTGGTTTTTCCCTGGCGCATTACCTCGAAGACGTGCTGGCCGGAAAACCGGTGTCTGCGGTGTCACTTTTTCCCCAGTACCGCGACATCCAGGGCCTGGTTGGCGCCGATCGCGTCCATCCGGCAGATCTCTGGGTGTTCCAATGGCGCTGGATAGAGCCGGTCCTCAATATCACCGTCGATGCCAGGGCGTACGGCGGGGAATCCAGGCAGCTGCTGGACCGGCTGATGCTGACCCTCATCCGGACCGGTGATGCAGAAGCCGCACAGAGCCTCAGCGATGTGTGCCTGGGCTTCGCCCAGGCTCAAACCGGCATCGAACCCAGGACCTTCTGGAAAATAGCAGCGGCGTATTTCGAAGCACTGGCAAAAGGGCTGCTGAAAATCGATCTCTATGTAAAGCGTGCAACCCTGCGCATCCTGCTTCAGTATGTCTGGCTGGCCAAGGGTACGGAGGCGTCGGCCCGGCTTGCGGAAGATCTGCTTTTCCTGTGTTCCCAGGCGAAAGTCCCGCGCTCCAGCGACGCACCGGTGCTGTCGGCGGTTCGTTCAAGTTATGGCTTGACGCGGTTCAAGCCGGTGGACTATGAGTCGGTCCAGTTCGGCCGCTTCGCCCCGGCCCTGATCGCACAGGCCCGCAAGCGCATCAGCTCGGCAAAGGAAACATGGTCTGCAGCCACCGCTGGAGACCTGAGCAAGTTCAAATCCCTGAACGACCAGTTCAGCCTGGTGACGGATTCACTGGTCAAACTGCATCCGCCGAGCGAGCCGATGGCGCGGTCACTGACGCGCGTGATCGCCTCGACGGTCAGCTCGGGTCAGGCCCCCAGCCCCGAACTGGCGCTGGAGGTGGCAACCGCCGTGCTGTACCTGGAAGCCGTGTTTGACGATTTCGACCCCAACGACCCGCGCCTGTGGGCCCGGACAGCCCGGCTGGCGGAGCGGCTTGAAAGCGCCAGGACGGGCGGACAGCCACAACCCCTGGAGTCGTGGATGGAGGAGCTGTACCAGCGCGTCAACGACAAACAGACCATGGGAAGCGTGGTGGGTGAACTGCGCGTGGCCCTGGGTGTGCTGGAAAAATCCCTCGACAGCTTTTTCCGCACGCCGGAGGACAAAAAACCCCTGGCCGTGGTACCAGGGCAACTCGCGCAGATGCAGGGCGTGCTGTCCATGCTGGGGGTAGACCAGGCAGCCCTGGCGGTAATGCACATGCGTGAACTCGTGGAACAGATGCTCAAACCTGGTGCCAATGAGCAGCAGGCCCACATGGCAGGATCGGTCGATCGCCTCGGCAACAATCTCGGAGCCTTGAGTTTCCTGATTGACATGCTCAATTACCAGCCCGGCCTGGCCAAAAAGCTGTTTGTGTATGACGCGGTGAAAGGCGAACTGAAGGCCGACAAGGACAACTGAACCGCCATAAGCGCGGCCGGGGCTGCGCCTGAGGGCAGCAGGTGAAATGCCCGAGAAAACACCCTTGTTTTAAACTGGCTGCCCCCGCGCACCGCCGGTACTGCGGGAACGCCATTGAAAGCACGCCATGAACGCCCCTGAAACACTTCCGGGCACCCCACCCCGGCTCACCAGCCTGTCGCATGGCGGCGGTTGCGGCTGCAAGATTGCGCCTGGCGTGCTGAGTGAAATTCTCAAAAACTCCAGCAACCTCCCGATTCCGCCGCAGCTGCTGGTGGGCATTGAAACTGCCGACGACGCGGCTGTTTACCTGCTCAATGACGAGCAGGCTCTGATCGCGACGACCGATTTCTTCATGCCCATCGTCGATGATCCCTACGACTTCGGCCGCATCGCCGCCACCAATGCAATCAGTGACGTCTATGCCATGGGCGGCACGCCCATCATGGCGCTGGGGCTGGTGGGCATGCCCATCAATGTGCTGCCGCTGGAGACCATAGGCGCCATCTTGCGCGGCGGGCAGGACGTTTGCCGCGATGCGGGCATTCCGATTGCGGGAGGCCACACCATCGACTCGGTCGAGCCGATTTATGGCCTGGTGGTGCTGGGCCTGGTGCATCCATCGCGGGTCAAGAAAAATTCCGGAGCCCGGACTGGCGATGTGCTGGTGCTGGGCAAGCCGCTGGGCATCGGCATCCTGTCGGCGGCGCTGAAAAAAGAACAGCTGGATGCCGCAGGCTATGCCCGCATGATCGCGCTCACCACACAGCTCAACAAGCCGGGTATCGAGCTGGCGCGCATGGAAGGCGTGCATGCACTCACCGACATCACCGGCTTTGGCCTGGCAGGCCACGGCCTGGAACTGGCCCGCGGGGCCGACGTCCAGCTGCGTATCGACTGGCATCGCGTGCCGCTGGTCAGTGGCGCGCGCGAACTCGCGGCGCAAGGCTGTGTGACGGGCGCCTCGGGGCGAAACTGGGCCAGCTATGGAAATGAAGTGAGTTTGCCCGCCGCCTTTGCCGACGTAGACAAAGCCCTGCTCAGTGACCCGCAAACCTCCGGAGGCCTGCTGGTGTCCTGCAATGCAGACAGCGCCGCCGAGGTTCTGGCAATTTTCCACGCCCAGGGCTTTGCCGGGGCAGCGGTCATCGGGGAGGTCACCGCCGGCCATGGGCTGGCCGTACGCTGAAAAAACGCGCGAGAGTCTGGCACAAGCCGTAAAACCCTAGGGTAAACCCGGAAATTTTTTGTCAGTCTTTATTCAGTGCGGGAGCGGGCATCCGTCGTACCATTCATGCCTCGACGTACCCGGGTGGGTACTTTCTCATTCAAAAGAACTTATCGGAGACATCCCGTGCCCGCACTCCTCAAACTCGCACTGGCCTACGACTGGCTGACCACGCGACTTGGCAAGATCGCCGCCTGGACGGTGTTGCTCGCCGCGATGATTTCCGCCGGCAACGCCTTTGTGCGCTACGGCCTGGACATCAGTTCCAACGGCTGGCTTGAAATCCAGTGGTACCTGTTCGCCGCCACCGTGATGCTGGGCGCACCTGTGGTCCTCAAGCTCAACGAGCACGTGCGGGTCGACATCATTTACGGCAAGCTCAAGGGCAACGGGCCGGTGTATGTAGACATCTTCGGTCTGGCCATCTTTCTGCTGCCGGTGATGGGGCTGATGGCCTACCTGAGCTGGCCGCTGTTCATGAGCATGCTGCGCTCAGGTGAAGTCTCAGGCAATGCCGGTGGCCTGATCCGCTGGCCGGCGATGCTGCTGCTGCCGCTGGGCTTCGGTCTGATGTTCGTACAGGGCCTCTCGGAAATCATCAAGCGCATCTGCTATCTCCAGGGCAAATTCGAGATGGATACGCACTACGAAAAACCGGTTCAGTGATCCGTTTGCATCGCTCGTTCCCATAAAAATACTTTCAGGACTACCCCATGCAGATGGAAAATTTCGCCCCGATCATGTTCGCGGGCCTCGTGCTGATCATGCTGATCGGCTTTCCCGTCGCCTTCTCGCTGGCCGCCCTCGGGCTGGCCTCGGGCTTCCTTGCCATCGAGATGGGCTGGTTTCCCGCCAGCTTCATGTCCAACCTGCCGCTCAACATGTTCGGCATTTTGTCGAACGAGTTGCTGCTGGCGATTCCCTTCTTCACTTTCATGGGCGCCATCCTTGAAAAGTGCGGCCTGGCCGAAGACATGCTCGACTCCATGGGCCAGCTGTTCGGCCCGGCCAAGGGCGGCCTGGGCTACTCGGTCATCATCGTCGGCTTCATCCTGGGTGCCATTACCGGCACCGTAGCCGGCCAGGTGATCGCCATGGCGCTGATCTCGCTGCCCGTGATGATCCGCTACGGCTACAACATGCGCTACGCCACGGGTGTGCTGGCGGCCTCGGGCACCATTACGCAGCTGGTGCCGCCGTCACTCGTACTGATCGTGATGGCCGACCAGCTGGGCCGCTCCGTCGGTGACATGTACAAGGGCGCCTGGGGCCCCTCCATCCTGCAGGTGCTGATCTTCGCGGGCTACACCTTCATGCTCGGCGTGTTCAAGCCGCACCATGTTCCCGGTGTGCCCAAAACCGCACGCACGCTCAACGGCTGGGCGTTGTGGGCCAAATGCCTGCGCGGCATCATTCCCTCGGCCATCCTGATCTTCGCGGTGCTCGGCTCCATGGGCGGCCTGCCCGGTATCGACACCGCCATCGCCACGCCGACGGAAGCCGGCGCCA
>NZ_JBFUAZ010000014.1:0-21723 GCF_056406035.1 Polaromonas sp. P1_E1_2
GCCATGGCCAGCCCCGGCTGGGCAGGCGAAGCTGAGGCGAAAAAATGGATTGACAGCGAATTCCAGCCCTCTACGTTGTCCAAGGACAAGCAGCAGGCTGAGATGAAGTGGTTTATCGATGCGGCCAAGAAGCTGCAGGCCAAGGGCGTCAAGGAAATCTCGGTCGTGTCCGAGACCATCACGACCCACGAATACGAATCGAAGACGCTGGCAAAAGCCTTTGAGGAAATCACCGGCATCAAGGTCAAGCACGACATCATTCAGGAAGGCGACGTGGTTGAAAAGCTGCAGACTTCCATGCAGTCGGGCAAATCGATTTACGACGGCTGGATTTCCGACTCCGATCTGATCGGCACCCACTACCGCTATGGCAAGATCCTGGCGCTGTCCGACTACATGGCCGGTGCGGGCAAGGAATACACCAACCCGGGCCTGGACCTCAAGGACTTCATCGGTACCAGCTTCACCACGGCGCCCGACGGCAAGCTCTACCAGCTGCCCGACCAGCAGTTCGCCAACCTGTACTGGTTCCGTGCCGACCTGTTTGCGCGCAAGGACTTGCAGGACAAGTTCAAGGCCAAATACGGCTACGACCTCGGGGTGCCGCTGAACTGGAGCGCCTATGAGGACATCGCCGAGTTCTTCACCAACGACGTGAAGACCATAGACGGCAAGCCGATTTACGGCCACATGGACTACGGCAAGAAGGACCCCTCGCTGGGCTGGCGCTTTACCGACGCCTGGCTGTCCATGGCCGGCACCGCCGACAAGGGCATCCCCAACGGCATGCCGGTGGACGAGTGGGGCATTCGCGTGGCGGCCGACAAGTGCACGCCTGTGGGCGCCTCTGTTGCGCGTGGCGGGGCCACCAATTCACCTGCTGCGGTCTACGCGCTGACCAAGTACGTGGACTGGATGAAGAAGTACGCGCCCAAAGAGGCCAGCGGCATGACCTTTGGTGAAGCCGGCCCGGTGCCGGCCCAAGGGCAGATCGCCCAGCAGATCTTCTGGTACACGGCCTTTACCGCCGACATGACCAAGAARGGACTGCCTGTGGTGAAYGCCGACGGCACGCCGAAGTGGCGCATGGCGCCTGGCCCCAATGGCCCTTACTGGAARCAGGGCATGCAAAACGGCTACCAGGACGTGGGGAGCTGGACCTTCTTCAAGGACCATGACCCCAACAAGGTGGCCGCGGCCTGGCTGTACGCGCAGTTCATCACCTCCAAGACCGTTTCGGCCAAGAAGTCGGTGGTGGGCCTGACCTTCATCCGCGACAGCGACATCCACCATGAGTACTTCACCAAAAATGCCGCCAATTACGGTGGCCTGATTGAGTTCTACCGCAGTCCGGCCCGTGTGGCCTGGACGCCGACGGGCAACAATGTACCCGACTACCCCAAGCTGGCGCAGCTGTGGTGGAAGAACGTGGCCCAGGCCGTAACGGGTGAAAAGACCCCGCAGGGTGCGATGGATACGCTGGCCGATGAGATGGATCAGGTGATGGGCCGCCTTGAGCGCGCCGGCATGGCCCACTGCGCGCCCAAGCTCAACCCCAAAGGTGACCCTGCCAAGTGGCTGAGCGACAAGGGTGCGCCATGGGCCAAGCTGGCCAATGAAAAGCCCAAGGGCGAAACCATCAACTACGACAAGTTGCTGCAGGCCTGGAAAGACGGAAAAGTACGCTGATCGCGTGGCCGTGCAGTGCGCAAGTGCTGCACGGTCCGTTTTTTTGCGGGATTGAGGTTATTGCAACAAGCGCAGGGTAAGCTCGGCGCTCTTTTACCAATGGGTTTGTATGAAAACGGGAAGCAAGGCCCATGACGACTGAATTAGCGCCCGCGCAAACGCGGCGCCAGGATTTAATGGCCCGGCTTGCTGAGCCGCACCACTACGACATCGCGATCATTGGCGGCGGCGCTACCGGCCTGGGGGTCGCACTGGATGCGGCCGCCCGCGGATTTTCCGTCGTGCTGGTCGAATCGCACGACTTTGCCAAGGGCACATCGTCCCGCGCCACCAAGCTGGTGCACGGCGGCGTGCGCTACCTGGCGCAAGGCAATATCTCGCTGGTGCGTGAGGCCTTGCACGAACGCACCACGCTGCTGGCCAATGCGCCGCATCTGGCGCAGCCCTTGCCCTTTGTCATGCCTTCCTACAAGTTCTGGGAGGCGCCGTTCTACGGTATCGGGCTCAAGATGTATGACGCGCTGGCCGGCAAGGCGGGCCTGGGCGCCACGGAATTCCTGAACCGGCAAGAAACCCTTGCCTGCCTGCCGACAGTGCAGGCTCAAGATCTCAAGGGCGGCGTCAAGTACTGGGATGGCCAGTTTGACGACGCGCGGCTGGCGTTGGCGTTGGCCCGCACCGCGGCACGTCAGGGCGCGTTGCTGGTGAATTACTGCGCGGCAACGGGCCTGATCCATGAGGGCGGCAAGCTGGTCGGCCTGCATGCGCGGGACCAGGAAACGGGTCGTACGTTTGAACTCAGGGCGAACTGCGTGGTGAACGCGGCTGGCGTTTGGGTGGACCAGCTGCGGCTCCAGGATGGGCAAGCCATAGGGCGGGACGCCAAGCCCATGGTGGCGCCCAGCCAGGGTGTTCATATTGTGGTGGACCGCTCGTTTTTGCCTGGCGACCACGCCCTGCTGGTGCCCAAGACGGCCGACGGCCGGGTGCTGTTTGCCGTGCCATGGCTGGGTAAAACCATTTTGGGGACCACGGACACGCCGCGCCACGACCTGGCGCGCGAGCCGCTGCCTTTCCGCGAAGAAGTTGACTTCATCCTGCGCGAATCGGCTCGCTACCTGAGCCGCGCGCCCGGCCCGGCTGACATTAAAAGCATTTGGGTGGGGTTGCGGCCCCTGGTCAAGCCGCCGGATGAGGATGCCGGAAGCACCCAGGCGTTGTCGCGTGAGCACACGGTGCTGGTCAGCAAAAGCGGCCTGGTCACGGTGACGGGAGGGAAGTGGACCACTTACCGGGCGATGGCGGAAGACGTGCTGGACAAATGTTTTGGCGCGGCGTTGCTGCCAACACGCGGGGCCGGCGTCACCACAAACTTGAAGTTAGTTGGCGCTCACAATTCGAATCACAAAATTAGCGAGGCGCCAGGGTCTCATCTGTATGGCAGCGAGGCGTCCGCCATGGAAAACCTGCCGGGTGCCAGCCGCGAATTAGGCGGTGGGCTGACGGAGGCAATGGTGCGTTTCGCTGCCCGCCATGAATATGCCCGCACCGTTGAAGACGTACTGGCACGGCGTTCCCGTCTGCTGTTTCTCGATGCGGCACTGGCCAGAACCCTGGCGCCGGAAGTGGCCACTCTGCTGCAGCAGGAAAACGGCGTGGATCCGCAGCTGGATGAATTCCTGACGCTGTGTGGCCAATACCTCAGCCTGCCAGCCTGAATTGCCGCCAGTTGCCGTCCTGCAAAGGAGGAAGGAGGCGGGCAAAATTGGATGCCCGGGCAGATTTTTGCTCTCTTTTTGATAGCTGGTTGCGCGCATCCCTATTGGCCTGAGGCCGGATTTAATGCTGAAAATCCGCCCGCGGCATAAGCGCGAAGCGTGGCCGGTACCCGGGGGCTCCCCCGGGCTTCTGGAGGGGCCGCCGCTTTATTGTGGGGATATTTTCACAACAAGCGGTTGACAGTGGCTTTTCGCTCGGTCATAATCGTGGGCTTCGCTCTAAAAAGGCGAGGAATTCTGCCTAACGGAAGCACTGCAAGTGGTTTGCGGTGTGGACGACAGGCCCAAGACTGATTGGCTGGTAATCCCAAGGGGTTGCCTTCCGGTGCAAGTTGGGAACACATTTAAATGATTCAAACGCAATCCAAGCTCGATGTTGCTGACAACACGGGTGCCAAGTCCGTGATGTGCATCAAGGTTCTGGGCGGCTCCAAGCGCCGGTACGCCAGCGTTGGTGACGTCATCAAGGTGAGCATCAAAGAAGCCGCTCCGCGTGGCCGCGTCAAAAAAGGCGAGGTTTACAGCGCTGTGGTCGTTCGCACCGCCAAGGGCATTCGCCGTGGCGATGGTTCGCTCGTCAAATTCGACGGCAACGCAGCAGTGTTGCTTAACGCCAAGCTGGAGCCAATCGGCACCCGCATCTTCGGACCAGTGACGCGCGAACTGCGCACTGAAAAGTTCATGAAGATCGTGTCCCTGGCTCCTGAAGTTCTGTAAGGACTCGCCATGAATAAAATCCGTAAAGGCGACGAGATCATCGTGATCGCTGGTCGCGACAAAGGCAAGCGCGGCAAGATTTCGCTGCGCAAAGATGACAGCTATGTGCTGGTGGATGGGATTAACCTGGTGAAAAAACACACCAAGCCCAACCCCCTCAAGGGTACCACCGGCGGCATCGTCGAAAAAAGCATGCCGATTCACCAGTCGAACGTGGCAATCTTCAATGCCGCTACCGGCAAGGCGGATCGCGTTGGCATCAAGCTCCTGGCAGACGGCAAAAAAGTGCGCGTCTTCAAATCCAGTGGCGAAGAAATCAAGGTTGCATAACATGGCAAAGACCGCACCTGTACAAGCCGCTTCGCAGGCTCGCCTGCAAGCTCAGTACCGCGAAAAAATCGCCCCCGGCCTGATTGAGAAATTCGGCTACACCTCGCCCATGCAGGTTCCCCGTATCACCAAGATTACGCTCAATATGGGCGTGAGCGAGGCTGTTGCTGACAAGAAGGTTATGGACAACGCCGTCGGCGACATGACCAAGATTGCCGGCCAGAAGCCTGTCGTGACCAAGGCCAAGAAGGCTATCGCCGGTTTCAAGATCCGCGAAGACCTGCCTATCGGCTGCATGGTGACCCTGCGCGGCGTGAAGATGTATGAGTTCCTCGATCGTTTCGTTACCGTGGCCCTGCCCCGTGTGCGTGACTTTCGTGGTATTTCCGGCCGGGCCTTCGATGGCCGCGGAAACTACAACATCGGCGTGAAAGAGCAGATCATTTTCCCTGAGATCGAGTACGACAAGGTTGACGCCTTGCGCGGCCTGAATATCAGCATCACCACAACGGCAAAGACCGATGAAGAGTGCAAGGCACTCCTCACCGCCTTCCGTTTTCCGTTCAAGAACTGAGGCGGGACATGGCAAAACAAGCTTTACTGCAACGTGAACTGAAGCGCGAGAAACTCGCCGCGAAGTTCGCCAAAAAATACGCTGAACTCAAGGCGACGTCCAACGACGCCAAGCGTTCTGACGAAGAGCGTCAGCTGGCTCGCCTCGAGCTGCARAAACTGCCCCGCAACGCGAACCCGACCCGCCAGCGCAACCGCTGCGCGATCACGGGCCGCCCACGCGGTACTTTCCGTCAATTTGGTCTGGCTCGCGCCAAGATCCGTGAGTTGGCTTTTGCTGGTGATATCCCCGGTATCACCAAGGCAAGCTGGTAAGCATAGGAGAACCACAAAATGAGCATGAGTGATCCTATTGCCGACATGTTGACCCGCATCCGCAATGCACAGATGGTTGAAAAAGCCGTCGTGCTGGTGCCGTCGTCAAAAGTCAAAGTTGCCATCGCGCAGGTATTGAAGGATGAGGGCTACATCGATGGCTTCTCCGTCAAGACCGACGAAGGCAAGTCCCAGCTGGAAATCGCCCTGAAGTATTACGCAGGCAAGCCCGTGATTGAGCGCATTGAGCGCGTCAGCCGCCCCGGCCTCCGTGTTTACAAAGGCCATGGTGCCATCCCCCAGGTCATGAACGGCCTTGGTGTGGCAATTGTCACGACTCCGCAAGGTGTCATGACGGATCGTAAAGCCCGCGCTACCGGTATCGGTGGTGAAGTGCTTTGCTACGTGGCCTAACGGCGGCATTTGAGGAGAAACTGAAATGTCTCGTGTAGGAAAAATGCCAGTGGCCGTACCTCAGGGTGTGGACGTGGCCATGAAAGCAGACCAGATCAATGTCAAGGGCGCTCTCGGCACCCTGGCGCTGACGCAGAACGCGCTTGTCACCATCAAGAACGATGCAGGCAAGCTGACTTTTGTGCCGGCCAATGATTCGCGTGAAGCCAATGCCATGAGCGGCACGATGCGCCAGCTCGTGAACAACATGGTGACGGGTGTCACCAAGGGTTTCGAGAAAAAATTGAGCCTGGTCGGCGTGGGCTACAAGGCCCAGGCCCAGGGCACCAAGCTGAACCTGACCGTGGGGTATTCGCACCCTGTGATCATGGACATGCCTGCTGGCATCACCGTTGCAACCCCGACTCCCACGGAAGTGGTGATCAAGGGTTCCGACCGCCAGCGCGTCGGCCAGATCGCCGCTGAAGTTCGTGCTGTTCGTCCTCCCGAGCCTTACAAGGGCAAGGGCATCCGCTATGTGGATGAGAAGATCACGATCAAAGAAACCAAGAAGAAATAAGGAGCTGCATCATGTTGACCAAAAAAGAGCAGCGCCTTCGTCGTTCACGCCAGACCCGCATTCGCATTGCTACGCAAGGTGTTGCCCGTTTGACCGTGAATCGCACCAATCTGCATATCTATGCCAGCGTTATTTCTGGCGACGGCACCAAGGTCCTGGCTGCTGCTTCCACCGCGGAAGTGGAAGTCCGCAAGGAAATCGGCGCTTCGGGTAAAGGTGGAAACGTTGCTGCTGCGCAAGCCATTGGCAAGCGCATTGCCGAAAAGGCAAAAGCAGCAGGTGTTGAAAAAGTGGCGTTTGATCGCGCCGGTTTTGCGTACCACGGCCGCGTCAAAGCGTTGGCTGAGGCGGCTCGCGAAGCTGGTTTGCAGTTCTAAGCAGACTGGAATTAAGTATGGCTAAGTTTCAAGCAAAACAGCAAAACGACGCTCCAGACGATGGTCTGAAGGAAAAAATGATCGCGGTTAACCGCGTGACCAAAGTCGTGAAGGGCGGTCGTATCCTCGGTTTCGCCGCGTTGACCGTCGTGGGTGACGGCGATGGCCGCGTCGGCATGGGCAAGGGCAAGTCGAAAGAAGTGCCGGCAGCCGTGCAAAAAGCGATGGAAGAAGCGCGCCGCAACATGACCAAGGTCTCGTTGAAAAACGGCACCATTCACCACAATGTTTTCGGCCACCACGGTGCAGCCAGCGTCATGATGGCGCCGGCTCCCAAGGGTACCGGCATCATTGCTGGCGGTCCAATGCGCGCCGTTTTCGAAGTCATGGGCATCACCGACATCGTGGCGAAGAGCCATGGTTCGAGCAACCCTTACAACATGGTGCGCGCCACCATGGACGCACTGAATAATTCCACGACCGCTTCTGAAATTGCGGCCAAACGTGGCAAATCGGTCGAAGAGATCTTCGGCTAAGGCGGCATTGAAAATGACCAAAGAAACCAAAGTCAAAGTCCAGCTGGTTCGCAGCCCGATTGGCACCAAGGAATCGCATCGCGCTACTGTGCGCGGTCTGGGCCTTCGTGGCGTCAACAGCGTCAGCGAATTGCAGGATACGCCCGCAGTGCGCGGCATGATCAACAAGATCAGCTATCTGGTCAAGATTGTCTGAGCGGAGACTCATCATGGAATTGAACGGAATCAAGCCTAGCGAAGGCGCCAAACATGCCAAACGACGCGTTGGTCGCGGCATCGGCTCTGGCCTGGG
Organism: Polaromonas sp. P1_E1_2; assembly: GCF_056406035.1. Taxonomy (NCBI): domain Bacteria; kingdom Pseudomonadati; phylum Pseudomonadota; class Betaproteobacteria; order Burkholderiales; family Comamonadaceae; genus Polaromonas; species Polaromonas sp. P1_E1_2. The sequence continues at coordinate 7,581 of NZ_JBFUAZ010000014.1, forward strand.
CAAAACGGCAGGACGTGGTCATAAAGGCCAGAAGTCCCGCTCCGGTGGTTATCACAAGGTGGGCTTCGAAGGCGGTCAAATGCCTATGCAGCGTCGCTTGCCCAAGCGCGGCTTCAAGTCGCATTTGCTGAAGTTCAACGCCGAGGTCACCCTCGGCGCGCTGGAGCAGCTCGGCCTGGCYGAAGTCGATCTGYTGGCWCTGAAGACTGCCGGCCTGGTGGGCCAGCTYGCCAAGAACGTCAAGATCATCAAGACCGGTGAACTGACCAAGGCAGTCAAGCTGAACGGCATYTCYGCCACGGCRGSTGCCAAGGCTGTGATCGAAGCCGCCGGCGGCTCTGTCGCTTAATACCTGACTGGATAATCAGTGGCAACCACTTCGGCTCAAATCGCGAAAACCGGCAAGTACGGTGATCTGCGCAACAGGCTTGTGTTTTTGCTGCTGGCCCTGGTGGTGTACCGCATTGGCGCGCACATCCCGGTGCCAGGGATTGACCCTGGCCAGCTGAAAGAGCTTTTCAAGGGCCAGCAAGGCGGCATATTGAACCTGTTCAATATGTTCTCGGGTGGTGCCCTGTCGCGATTCACGGTGTTTGCCTTGGGCATCATGCCGTACATCTCGGCCTCGATCATCATGCAATTGCTGACGTACGTCGTTCCGACGTTCGAGCAGATGAAAAAAGAAGGCGAAAGCGGCCGGCGCAAGATTACGCAGTACACGCGTTACGGCACGCTGGCTTTGGCACTGTTCCAGTCCATGGGTATTGCCGTGGCGCTGGAAAGCTCGCCAGGCCTGGTGCTGGCACCCGGTTTTGGTTTCCGCATGACTGCAGTGTTCAGCCTGACGGCCGGCACGATGTTCCTGATGTGGCTGGGTGAGCAGATTACCGAGCGTGGTTTGGGTAACGGCATTTCGATCCTGATTTTTGCCGGTATTGCGGCAGGCTTGCCGAATGCCATGGGTGGTTTGCTCGAATTAGTTCGCACCGGCGCCATGAGTATTCTGGTAGCCATCGTGATCGTCGCGGTGGTCGTGCTGGTGACGTATTTCGTGGTGTTCGTAGAGCGTGGGCAACGCAAGATTCTTGTGAACTATGCGCGGCGCCAGGTGGGTAACAAGGTTTACGGTGGACAGTCATCGCACTTGCCGCTGAAGTTGAACATGGCGGGCGTGATCCCACCGATTTTCGCTTCATCGATCATTTTGCTGCCTGCCACGGTTGTGGGCTGGTTTAGTACCGGTGAAAGCATGCGCTGGCTCAAAGACATTGCCAGCACGCTGACGCCGGGCCAGCCCATCTATGTGATGCTGTACGCCAGCGCGATTGTGTTCTTCTGCTTCTTCTATACGGCGCTGGTGTTCAACAGCCGTGAAACGGCGGACAACCTGAAAAAGAGCGGTGCGTTCATTCCGGGGATTCGGCCGGGTGATCAGACGGCCCGTTACATTGACAAAATCCTGGTGCGCTTGACGCTGGCAGGTGCGGTGTACATCACATTCGTGTGTTTGCTGCCGGAGTTTCTGATTTTGAAATACAACGTGCCGTTTTATTTTGGCGGTACGTCGTTGATGATTATTGTCGTGGTGACCATGGATTTCATGGCCCAGGTACAGAACTACATGATGTCGCAACAGTATGAGTCGTTGCTTAAAAAGGCGAACTTCAAGACGTCACTGGGCGGTTAACTGGGTATTTGATGGGATATGTCTAAAGACGATGTGATCCAGATGCAAGGTGAGGTTGTAGAAAACCTCCCCAATGCGACTTTCAGGGTGAAGCTGGAAAATGGACATGTTGTACTGGGGCACATCTCGGGAAAAATGCGTATGCACTACATCCGCATTCTTCCCGGTGACAAGGTAACGGTTGAGTTAACGCCTTACGATTTATCGCGCGCACGAATTGTTTTCCGTGCCAAGTAAGCACAGAGTGAAAGTTTAGGAGTAATAGAAATGAGAGTTTCAGCTTCGGTCAAGAAAATTTGCCGTAACTGCAAAGTTATCCGTCGCAAGGGTGTTGTCCGTGTGATTTGCACGGATCCGCGTCACAAACAGCGTCAAGGCTGATTTCAAGAGTTTTAGAGGACGAACATGGCTCGTATCGCTGGTATCAATATTCCGCCGCAGCAACATGCCGAAATCGGCTTGACTGCTATCTTTGGCATCGRTCGCACGCGCGCTCGCAAAATTTGCGAAGCATGTGACATCGCTTACGCCAAAAAGGTCAAAGATCTGACCGATGGCGACCTGGAAAAAATCCGTGAGCAGATCGCCCTGTTCACCATCGAGGGTGACCTGCGTCGTGAAACCACGATGAACATCAAGCGCCTGATGGACATCGGTTGCTACCGTGGTTTCCGCCACCGTCGCGGCCTGCCCATGCGTGGCCAGCGCACCCGGACCAATGCCCGTACCCGCAAGGGCCCGCGCAAGGCCGCTGCAGCTTTGAAGAAATAATTGAGAGGTCGTCATGGCAAAATCACCAAGCAATAACGCCGCACAACGCGTTCGCAAGAAAGTTCGCAAGAACGTGGCCGATGGTATCGCCCACGTCCACGCTTCTTTCAATAACACGATCATCACTATCACGGATCGCCAGGGCAATGCCTTGTCCTGGGCGTCTTCCGGTGGTCAGGGTTTCAAAGGTTCGCGCAAATCCACCCCTTTCGCAGCGCAGGTCGCTTCCGAAGTGGCAGGTCGTGCCGCCATTGAGCAAGGCATCAAGAATCTTGACGTCGAAATCAAGGGTCCTGGTCCAGGTCGTGAATCATCTGTTCGCGCTTTGGGCGCACTCGGCATCCGGATCAAYTCGATTGCCGACGTGACCCCGGTTCCGCACAACGGCTGCCGCCCGCAAAAGCGCCGCCGCATTTAATTCCCCGTGCCCAGGCATCCGGCGGGTTGTTTCAGCCCGTCAGATACCAGGCATTTTTACCAAGCCCACCGCCGCAGGTTACGACCTCCGGCTCCTGCAATTCATTGCAGCAGATGACAAAAGGACATTCAAGTGGCACGTTACCTAGGCCCCAAGGCCAAACTATCCCGCCGTGAAGGCACCGACCTGTTCCTGAAGAGCGCACGCCGCGCCATCAGCGACAAGGCCAAATTCGACTCCAAGCCGGGTCAACACGGTCGTACCTCCGGTACCCGTACTTCCGACTTCGGCTTGCAGTTGCGCGAAAAGCAAAAAGTCAAGCGCATGTATGGCGTGCTCGAAAAGCAGTTCCGCCGGTATTTTGAAGAAGCGGATCGTCGCAAGGGCAATACCGGCGCCAATCTGCTGTTCATCCTTGAGTCGCGTCTGGACAACGTTGTGTATCGCATGGGCTTCGGTTCGACCCGTGCTGAAGCGCGCCAGCTGGTTTCGCATAAGGCCATCACGGTCAATGGCGGATCTGTCAACATTCCTTCGTACATGGTCAAGGCCGGCGACATCATTGCCGTACGCGACAAGTCGAAGAAGCAGACCCGCATCACGGAAGCCCTTGAGCTTGCAAAACAGGTCGGCCTGCCCGCCTGGGTCGATGTGAACGCCGACAAGGGAGAAGGCACCTTCAAGAAGGTACCCGATCGCGACGAGTTTGCCGCCGACGTCAACGAATCGTTGATCGTCGAGTTGTACTCACGCTAATTTTTCGTTCCTGCGATACGGGGCACCGTATCGCCAGGGTGTGCTTCGCCGGCCTTATCGGTGTAACGAACCGAGGGTATTGAGAGGAAGACTGCATGCAGACCAATTTGTTGAAACCAAAAACCATTAATGTTGAGCAGCTTGGCGCCAACCGCGCCAAGGTGACTCTGGAACCGTTTGAGCGTGGCTACGGCCATACGCTGGGCAACGCGCTGCGCCGCGTACTGTTGTCTTCCATGGTCGGCCACGCCGCCACCGAAGTCACCATCGCAGGTGTCCTGCACGAGTACTCGTCCATCGACGGTGTGCAGGAAGACGTCGTCAACATCCTGTTGAACCTCAAGGGTGTGGTGTTCAAGCTTCACAACCGCGACGAAGTCACGCTGAGCCTGCGCAAAGACGGCGAAGGCCCAGTCACTGCCGCCGACATCCAGACTCCGCACGACGTGGAAATCATCAACCCAGAACACGTGATCGTGAACTTGTCGCACGGCGGCAAGATCGACATGCAGATCAAGGTTGAAAACGGCCGCGGCTACGTGCCCGGCAACCAGCGCCGCTATGGCGATGAGTCGCCAAAGTCGATTGGCCGGATCGTGCTCGACGCGTCTTTTTCGCCCGTCAAGCGCGTGAGCTACATCGTCGAAAGCGCCCGCGTTGAGCAGCGCACCGACCTCGACAAACTCGTGCTGGAAATCGAAACCAACGGCGCCGTGACGGCTGAAGATGCTGTCCGTGCCTCGGCCAAGATCCTGGTCGAGCAGCTGGCCGTGTTCGCACAGCTCGAAGGCAATGAACTGGCCGCGTTTGACGCACCCGTTCAGCGCAGCTCGCAGCAGTTCGACCCGATCCTGCTGCGCCCTGTCGATGAGCTCGAACTTACCGTTCGTTCGGCAAACTGCCTCAAAGCGGAAAACATTTACTACATCGGCGATCTGATCCAGCGCACTGAGAATGAGCTACTGAAGACGCCGAACTTGGGCCGTAAATCGCTCAACGAAATCAAGGAAGTGCTTGCATCGCGCGGCCTGACTCTTGGTATGCGCCTGGAAAGCTGGCCACCCGCCGGCCTCGACAAGCGTTAATTTGAACCACAAGATCCCGCCCGAAAGGGGATCTCGCACGGGCAGTACCTGATACGGCTGTCTGGATTTTAAAAAAGGAAACATCATGCGCCACGGACACGGATTACGTAAACTCAACCGCACCAGCGAGCACCGTCTCGCCATGCTGCGCAACATGATGAACTCGCTGCTGCAGCACGAAGTCATCAAGACCACCCTGCCCAAGGCCAAAGAATTGCGCCGCGTGGTCGAACCCATGATCACCCTCGGCAAAGAACCTACTCTGGCCAACAAGCGCCTGGCATTTGACCGCCTGCGCGACCGCGATATGGTCGTCAAGCTGTTCGCAGAGATCGGTCCACGCTACAAGGCACGTCCCGGCGGCTACACCCGCATTTTGAAGATGGGCTTCCGCGTTGGTGACAACGCGCCCATGGCACTGGTTGAACTGGTGGACCGTCCTGAAGTGTCGGAAGACACTACAGCTGACACGGCCAAGGCAGAGTAAGCTACAATACACACATACCGCGCGGTGGAGCAGCCTGGTAGCTCGTTGGGCTCATAACCCAAAGGTCGTAAGTTCAAATCTTGCCCGCGCAACCAACACGTTAGCCTCTCAAGGCCAACAGCAAAACGCCTGCATCAAGCAGGCGTTTTGCTTTCCGGCCTTCATTCGGCGTTCAGCGGTTCTACTGCCAGTAGCATCACTGGCAGTCATTGCTTGCGGCTGGCCTGCATGGCGGTTGCTCAGTCCGGCATAACTGCTGTCACTTCAATTTCGACCTGGGCGCGGTCTTCAACCAGCGCCGCAACCTCGACACATGTCATGGCCGGAAAATTCTTTCCCATGACTTCGCGGTAGACGCCACCCAATTCCTTGAGCCTGGCCACGTACTCGACACGATCCACCACATACCAGGTCATGCGGACCATATGTTCGGGTCCGGCGCCACCGGCCTTCAGCACGGCCGCAATGTTCAGCAGCGCCTGGCGCGTCTGCGCGATGAAATCGTCGCTCTCGAACTGTTGCTGCGCATTCCAGCCAATCTGGCCGCCCACAAACAGCAGGGCGCCGCGAGCAAGGATGCCGTTGGCATAACCTTTCGGCTCGGCCCAGTCGGGCGGTTGTAGTTTCTTGATCATGAGCTTCCTGAGGGTGTTTTCAAATAAGGTAACAGGGCGCTGCGCATTCGTTCGGGAAGCGGCAGGGGTTTGCCATTGGGGAGCTCCGAATAGACCACCACGCCATGCGCTTTCAGCTTGATGGTCACCCCGGCGCTGCCAACTGGGCTGCCATGGATTTCGTAGTGCATACCCATGCTCGCGTTGCCAAGGCGGGTCAGTTCCAAAGTAATTGTCAGTGGGTCGCCATGGCGGCACATACCCAGGAACTCAACCTTCAAATCCACAATCGGCACACCCGTGCCTCCGGCAATCAAGACATGTTCGGGAAAACCGATGTGGGCCAGGAAGTCCTCTTGCACCTCATGCAGCAGATAGAGAAACTGCGGGTAAAAAACGATGCCGGCCGGATCGCAATGGTGAAACCTGACGAGCTTTTGCGCGGTGAATTTCATGATTCGCGCAGCTTGAAGCGTTGCAGCTTGCCGGTTTCAGTGCGTGGGAGCTTGGTCACGAATTCGATCTGACGGGGATATTTGAAAGGCGCAAGCGCCGCCTTGACGTGGTCTTGCAGGGCTTTTGTCATGACGTCATCAGCTGCCTGATCAGGCTTGAGCACCACAAAGGCCTTGACGACCATCCCCCGGTCGTCGTCGGGCAAGCCCACAACACCGCATTCAGCTACGGCAGGGTGCTTGAGCAGGGCATCTTCCACCTCAGGGCCCGCCACGTTGTAGCCCGCGGTAATGATCATGTCGTCGGCGCGCGCCTGGTAGAAGAAATAACCGTCGGCGTCCTGCATGAAGGCGTCGCCCGGATAGTTCCAGCCGTCCTTCACATAGTTGCCCTGGCGCGCATCATCGAGGTAGCGGCAGCCGGTCGGGCCCACCACAGCCAGCTTGCCTATGGTGCCGCGCGGCACTTCCGTGCCGGTGTCGTCCACCACCCTGGCGGTGTAGCCTGGCACCACCTTGCCGATGGCGCCGCGGCGCACGTCGGCGCCGGCTGCGGAGATAAAGATGTGGAACATCTCGGTCGCGCCGATGCCGTCGATCATTTCAATACCGGTGGCGTCCTTCCATAGCTGCCGCGTGGCGTCAGGCAGACTCTCGCCGGCACTCACGCACACCCGCAAGCCGGGCACGCCGTGCTGTTTGGCGAAAGCAGCCATCTGCCGGTAAAACGTAGGTGCCGTGTAGCAGACCGTTGCGCCGACCTGGTTGATCAGCTTGACCATGGCCTCCGGCGTATAGGCGATGGAGGGGTAGTAAACCGAAGCGCCGGCCCACATCGGGAAAATCAGCATGCCGCCCAGGCCGAAGGTGAAGGCCAACGGCGGCGAGCCGATGACGATGTCGTCCGGCTTTGCCTTGAGCACGTGGCGCGGCCAGGCCTCGCTGGCCGCCAGCACGTCGCGGTGCGTGTGCACCGCGGCTTTGGGTTTTCCCGTGGTGCCCGAGGTGAAGGCCATCAAGGCGATGTCGTCGGCGGCTACCGGGCAGGGCGTGAATTCGCCGTCCTTCTGCGCAGACAGAACCGCGAGCGAGCCCGGTGCGTCCATCAGGTTGAAGGGCACGATGATGGGCAGCGTATCGCTTTGCGCCTGCGCCGCCTGCAATTCCTCCAGCAGGCTGGCATCACACAAAGCCAGCGCGGGCCTGGCTTTCTCAATGATCTCTCCCAGCTCCTTGGCACGCAGTAGCGGCATGGTTGCCACCGCCACCAGCCCGGCTTGCACAACGCCTAGCCAGGCCAGYGCCATGCCGATCGAGTTGCCGCCGCGCAGCAACACCCGGTTGCCGGGCTTGAGGCCGAAGTTTTCCGTCAGCACCTGTGCGATGCGGTTCACGCGCTCCAGTGCGTCGGCATAGGTCAGGGTGATCTTGTCCGAGCGCAGCATCGGCTTGTCCGCGCGTCCCTCGCGAAAAGCTTTGTCAAACAGGCTCTGCACCAGATTGGCCTGCGCCGGTATGCACAGCTCGGGCAGCGCGTACACCATGCGCGGAAGCTGTTCGTACGGCGGCAAACGGTCATGTACAAAGCGGTCCGTCTGTGCGGACGGTACCGCGGCAACACTTTCGATGGAGTCGGAGACGGAGGTGCTCATGATTGCAATACGGCCTTTCCAATGATGAGTTGCTGCACTTCGGTCGCGCCTTCGTAAATGCGCAATGAGCGTATGTCGCGGTACAGGCTTTCCACCTTGGTGCCAACCTTCACGCCMAGGCCACCATGCATCTGCAGCGCCATATCGATGACCTTCTGGGCGTTTTCGGTGGCTGTCATCTTGGCCATGGCTGCCTCGGCGGTGATGCGCGCGCCGCTGCCCAGGCGTTCGCTTTCGTCGCGCATCCAGGCGGCGCGATAGGTCAGCAGCGCGGCCGCATCGATCAGCGCCGCCATCTCGCCGAGCTTGGCTTGCGTGAGCTGGAAGTCGGCCAGCGTCTGGCCGAACATCTTCCGTTCCTTCGAGAAATGCACTGCCTCGGCCAGGGCACGGCGCGCCATGCCCAGCGCGGCAGCGGCCACGGAGGCGCGGAAGATGTCCAGCGTCTGCATCGCCAGCTTGAACCCGCCATGCAGCGCGCCCAACTGCGCGTCCCGCGGCAGCTTGCAATGCGTGAACTTCAGCGTGGCCAGCGGGTGCGGCGCCATCACAGCGATGTGTTCGCTGCTGTCCAGGCCCTTGTTTTCCGCATCGACAATGAAGGCAGTAATGCCGCGCGTGCCGGCCTGCGGATCCGTCTTGGCGAAGGTCACGTAAAAATCCGCGATGCCTCCGTTGCTGATCCAGGTCTTGCTGCCGTTCAAGGCCCAGCCTTCACCCGCGTCTGTGGCGGAGGTCACCATGGCACCGGCGTCCGAGCCAGCGTCGGGTTCGCTCAGCGCAAAAGCCGCGATCCTCTTCCCGTTGGCGACCAACGGCAGGTAAGCCGCTTGCTGTGCCGGCGTCCCCGCCAGCGTGATCGCGCCGCTGCCCAGCCCTTGCATCGCAAACGCGAAATCGGCCAGCGGCGAATGAAAAGCCAGCGTTTCGCGCAGGATGACGAGCGCGCGGGAATCCAATTTTTCAAGCGCGCCGCCCAGGGCGCCGTCCTTGCCCGCCGGCACGCAGTAGCGCAGCCAGCCGTTGGCGCCCAACAGACTCACCCACTCCCTGCAAGCCCTGCGGTCGTCGCTCTCGTCGATGTACTGATCCGGCGTCCAGTCGGCCAGGCGCTGCGCCAGGTCGCGGTGAACCTCGTCAAAAAAAGGCAGTGCCAGGTGGGCGGTGGTCGATCTCATGCGTGATCCTTGTCGTCCTGCCGCGCTCAGTCGCCGCGGAACACCGGTTTCTGTTTGGCTGAAAAGGCCTCGTACGCCCGTGTGAAATCTTGCGTCTGCATGCAGATGGCCTGCGCCTGCGCTTCGGCCTCTATCGCCTGGTCCAGCGTCATCGCCCATTCCTGGTGCAGCATGGTTTTGGTCATGCCGTGCGCAAAGGTCGGGCCGTCAGCCAGCTCTTGCGCCAGTTTTTGCGCCTGCGCCAGCACATCTTGCGGCTCGTGCAGCGCGTTGAAGAAGCCCCACTGCAAGCCTTCCTGCGCGCTCATGGATCTGCCGGTAAACAGCAGTTCCGATGCGCGCCCCTGTCCGATCAGGCGCGGCAGCAACGCGCAGGCTCCCATGTCGGCACCGGCCAGGCCCACGCGCGTGAAGAGGAACGCCGTCTTCGCCTGGGCCGTTCCCAGGCGCATGTCGGCGGCCAGCGCCATCATGGCACCGGCGCCGGCGCAGATACCGTCAATCGCCGCGATGATGGGCTGGGGGCACAGGCGCATGGCCTTGATCAGGTCACCCGTCATGCGCGTGAACTCCAGCATTTCCGGCATGGTCATTTTTGTCAGCGGCCCGATGATCTCGTGCACGTCGCCGCCCGAGCAGAAATTGCCGCCGGCGCCAGTGATGACCACTGCCTTCACGTCGGTGGCGGTGTTCAGCGTGCGGAACAGGTCGCGCAGCTCCGCGTAGGAGTCGAAGGTCAGCGGGTTCTTGCGCTCGGGCCGGTTCAGCGTCAGCGTCGCGACGCCGGCGTCGAAGGCGTAAGCGAAATGCTCCGCCTGGTGATGGGCCAGCGCATCAAACTGCGCATGCATGGGGTTGGCCAGGCCGATGTAGTGTTTCATGTCGTTTCCAGTTTGCTGTCGGTCAGCAGGGCGTTGTGGTGTTGCTTGACCTTGCCCAGCAGTTTGTGCAGGGACTCCACCTCGCGTGGTGACAAAGCCTCAAAGGCCGCGACGATCCAGGCTTCATGCTCGTTTGCCATTTCGTCGAACAGTTTTCGCCCCCGCGGGGTCAGGCGAACGCGATAGGCCCGGCGGTCACCCTCCACATCCACGCGCTCCACCAGCCCTTCATTCACCAGCTGGTCGGTAATGCCCGTGACGTTGCCGCCGGTCACCATCATGCGGCGCGACAGCTCGTTCATCTTCAGCCCTTCCGGGCTGCGCTCGAGTTGTGCCATCAGGTCAAAGCGCGGCAGGGTGGTGTCGAACTGTTCACGCAACTGGGTGCGCACCTGCTTTTCCACCAGCTGAGTGCAGGTCAGCATGCGCAGCCAGAGCCGCAACGCTTCGGGGTGTTCGCTGTGGCCTCTTGCTTCCATGTCCATGGCGTGTCTCCTTGATAATGCTACTTGTTGGCGCTATCTATTTGATAGCAACTTGCGCTTGTCCTGTCTGCGCTGCAAGCTCTTTTTGCTTCGAGAGTTCACGGTAGAGCTGGTCGCGCCCGCTCAGGTAGGGTTGTGGCCAGTCCACATGGCGGCTTTGCAGCTTGGCAGCTTCGTGCAGCGTCCAGGCGGGGTCGGCCAGGTGCGGGCGGGCAACGGCGCAGAGGTCGGCACGGCCGGCTGCAATGATGCTGTTGACATGGTCGACTTCCGAGATCGCGCCCACGGCGATGGTCTGTATGCCCACCTCGTTGCGGATGCGGTCGGCAAACGGCGTCTGGTACATGCGGCCGTAAACCGGCTTGGCCGCGCGCGTGGTCTGGCCCGACGACACGTCGATGAAGTCGCACCCTGCGGCCTTGAACATCCGGGCGACGGCAACGGCATCGTCGGCGGTGTTACCGCCCGGCGCCCAGTCGTGCGCGGAGATCCGCACGCTCATCGGCAGATGCGCCGGCCACACTTCACGCATGGCGGCAAACACCTCCAGCGGAAAGCGGCAGCGGTTTTCCAGGCTGCCGCCGTACTCGTCCGTGCGCTGGTTGGTCAGCGGCGTGATAAAGCTCGACAGCAGATAGCCGTGGGCGCAATGCAGCTCAAGCCAGTCAAACCCGGCTTCGGCCGCGTAGCGGGTGGACTGCACGAACTCAGTCTTGACACGGTCCATGTCGACGCGTGTCATGGCTTGCGGCACCTGGTTGGTGGGGCCGTAAGCCACAGCGCTAGCCGCCAGCAGCGGCCAGTTGCCGGTGACGAGCGGCTCGTCGGGCTCTTCCCAGCCGACTTGCGTGGAGCCTTTGGGGCCGCTGTGTCCCAGTTGCATGCCGATTCTGGCGCCGGCACCCGAGGCATGGACAAAATCCACGATGCGCTTGAAGGCCCTGGCCTGCGTCTCGTTCCACAAGCCCGGGCAGCCGGGGGTGATTCGGCCTTCTGCGCACGGTGCGGTCATTTCGACAAACACCAGCGCAGCGCCACCCAATGCGCGCGCGCCAAGGTGAACCAGGTGGAAGTCCTGCGGCACGCCGTCCACCGCGCTGTAGGTAGCCATGGGCGAAACGACGATACGGTTCTTCAGATTCAGTTCGCGGACCTTCAAAGGCAGCAGCATGGGCGGCGGTGCATGCGGTGCGCTGCTTTTAGCCAACCACTGCTCATAACCCTGCAGCCAGGCGGCATCGCGCACGCGCAGGTTCTCGTGGCTGATGCGCTGCGAGCGTGTGAGCAGCGAATAAAAGAACTGCTCGGCCTCCATGCCACTGTAGCGGTCAACGTTCTCAAACCACTCGGTCGAGTTGCGCGCCGCGTTCTGGATCTTCAGCACTTCCACGGAGCGGAGGGCTTCATAGGTTTTGAGCGCCGCAGCGGCATCACCGTGCTGCGCAAAACAGTTGGTCAACTCAATCGCGTCTTCCAGCGCCAGCTTGGTACCACTGCCGATGGAAAAATGCGCGGTATGCGCTGCATCGCCCATGAGTACGATGGGCACCTGTTTGCCGTTGATGTTTTCCTCGTGAACCCAACGTTCACAAACCACACGCGGAAAACGTATCCAGATCGCCGAGCCGCGCACATGCGTCGCGTTGTTCATCAGCGCGTTGCCGTCCAGGTATTTGGCAAACAGGCGTTCACAAAATGAGATGCCGTCTTCCTGGCTCATCTGGTCCAGGCCGTGCGCCTTCCACACGGCCTCGGGTGTCTCGACGATAAAGGTCGAAGTGTTCTCGTCAAACTTGTAGGCATGTGCGGCGAACCAGCCATGCTCAGTCTGCTCGAAGGCGAAGGTGAAAGCATCGAAAGTTTTGTGCGTGCCCAGCCAGACAAAACGGCAGGCGCGAAGCTCCACGTCTGGCTTGAAGGTCTCCGCATAACGGTTGCGGATGCGGCTGTTCAGACCGTCGCTGGCGATCACCACGTCGGCGTTGTATTGCGCAGCGATAGCCTGGTCGTCCTGCACGTCGGTTTCGAACACCAGGTCCACGCCCAGCGCGATGCAGCGCTCCTGCAGGATGTTGAGCAGACGCTTGCGGCCGATACCGCAGAAACCGTGGCCGCCGGAGCGCACCGAGCGGCCCTTGAAGAACACCTCCACGTCATCCCAATGGTTGAAGGCGTCGCCGATCAGCTGTGCGCTGACCGGGTCGGCCATGCGCAGGTTGCCCAGCGTCTGGTCCGACAGCACCACGCCCCAGCCGAAGGTGTCAAAAGGCCGGTTGCGCTCGACCACCGTCACCTGATGCGCCGGATTTTGCAGCTTCATCAGCAGGGCGAAATACAAGCCTGCGGGACCGCCGCCCAGGCAAAGAATGTGCATGAATGCGTACTCTCTGGATTAATTTGACCTTAATTGTTTAGGTTTAAACTAAATCCGTCAAGCGGGTTTTCCGGTGTTTTTCGCAACACCGGAAAACGGGTGTTACCGCAGCGGTGCAGAGGTGTGCCGGTATTTACGGCTGCCGCGCCAGCCGGATATCAGGGGGCCTGAAAGCCCGCTGCCCGGTAAGTGAGCAYCAGCGTATCCCGAAAACTACTGCCGGCCCGATCGTCTGCCGGCAGGATGGGCGTGGTCTCGTGAATTACCCGGGCATCGTCCAGCAGAAGCGCCGTCAGGGGCTCCTGCATCACAAAGCGCACACCATGCGGGCCGTTGGCATCGAACACCCGGGTTTCGCCGCCTTTGACGCCGTGCCGCGCCACCATCATCACCACCACGAAGTCCACACCGTCGCGATGTGCGCCTTCAGGCGTGGGCCGGCCTACCCCGCCCGCGGTGTCGATGCGGAACTGGTGCGCTTCAATATGCCAGCGCCCGGCGGGTTRCACTTGCGCAAACAGCTTGCCCAGATTGGCCAGCAGGTCCGTCCATGCCGGGGCTGTGGCTACCGCTGGCTCGACCGGGTCGAACCAGCGCTCGAAGCCGCCGTGCAGGGCGTTGTAGTCGGTGGGTTGCCAGTGGGCACGATGCGGGGTTTGCGTGAGCGTGCCTTCGGCCAGCTCCTGGACGAAGCAGGAATGGCGGCGCTTGCGGTAGTGGCCACCGTCTTTCAGATGGGCGTCAGGCGGCAAGCGGTTCCAGGAGTCTGTCAGCGCCTGCCAGCCTGATGTCCAAGCCGGCGTCGGCAGTTCCAGCGTGGCCGTCAGCTCGGCAGGGTTGAGCAGGCTCAGCCCGTCCTGGCTGAGCGCCTGGCGAGCCGACTTGGGGACAGTGGCGATATTGAACATGGGCCCTATTTTGCTTGAGCCGCGCGGCCGGCCCGGCAGCCGTAGCCGGAACCCCGGGGCCGCAACAGGTGAAACCAGCCTACATACACGGGTTCGAAAACTTTCCATAATGGCCTGTCTGTCCAACTTGAGGAGCCACCATGCTTTATAAATTCAAATCCAAAGACGCCGGCGACGTGATCATGCTCGAAGCCAACGGCCGCAAGGTCCTCGAAATCATCGGCAAAGACCCCGCCCCCAAAGGCATCATCCTGCCCGAGCAAATGCCCGCCGCGATAGCCGCCCTGCAGGCAGCGATCGCGCACGAGGAAGCCCACGATGCCAATGCCGACGAGGGGGTCGTCCCTGGCGACGGCCTGGGCCTGCGCCAGCGCGCCGTGCCGTTTATCGAC
>NZ_JBFUAZ010000015.1:0-21424 GCF_056406035.1 Polaromonas sp. P1_E1_2
GAGCTACACGAAGTGAGCGACCGTGGGGGCGCTATTTCCAGGGGGTAGGTGGCGGAATTTCGCAGACCGGGTCTACGTCTATGGATTTGAAGTCCGCTGGCCCGACGATTTCCAGGTATTCCATGTCGGGTGAGTAGTCGAACAGGAAATGCTTGATGCCTGGTCGCTGGTGCACCACGTCACCGGCCTCGACCAGGGTTTCCTTGTCTTCGTACATAAAGCGGGCCCAGCCCTTGGTCATGATGACGATCTGGAAATCTGCCTCATGACGGTGCCATCCCGTGCCTGTTTCTGGTGCCATATTGGCCTTCACAAGGTGCGCGATGACTTTGCCGTTGGTCGCGTCGGCAATGCCGAGGTCACGGTACAGGAAAAAGTCGCGCAAACCACCGGAGACAAACTGCGTGTCGCCAGGCTTGACATGGGAAAACTTGGTCGCGGTGCGGTCCAGCATGGGGTGCTCCTGTTCAATCAAGACATCCAACTCGGGATTGGTGCGGTGCAGCAAGCATGAAGTGTTCCAGAGTGTGTGCGGCGTGGGCTACACCGCTGGCTGCACAGCCAGGGCGACAAAGAGGGGCCTTTGCAAAGCTATAGTTCAGGAACGTCTAAACCTCCACCCATCCGACTCAAAGGCGTTTGACATGTGGCCCAAGCTCATTCGTTTCCTCAAGGGGGAGCGGAGACCTGACCCTTTCTTCAAGCGAGGGCCGGGCTTGACCGGTTTTGTTGACACTTTCACCTTAGAAGACACTGTCCATGCGTCCATCGTTGAAGACCCGAAAGCCCATTGACCAACTCAAGCCGGAAGACCTCATCGCTTTTCCCATCTGGGAGTTCGCAAGCGACGAGGAAGGGGATGAAGAGCAGGACGAAACCTGGGTTCGTCCTCATCCGGCGAAGATGATGGGCCCGGACCTTTACGACCTGTCCGTTGCTGCTGATTTCCTTGCTTCCTCGGGCCAGATGTTCACCGGCTTTGTTGGCGTGACCACGGCTGGCGATCTCGAGTTTGGGCATGGGGTGCTGCTGCATGAAA
Organism: Polaromonas sp. P1_E1_2; assembly: GCF_056406035.1. NCBI lineage: Bacteria > Pseudomonadati > Pseudomonadota > Betaproteobacteria > Burkholderiales > Comamonadaceae > Polaromonas > Polaromonas sp. P1_E1_2. The sequence goes on from NZ_JBFUAZ010000015.1 coordinate 1,040, forward strand.
ACGACCACATCTTCGTTCCCTCGGCCGAGTACCCGCAGGCAAAAAAGGAACGCAAGGCGGTTGCGGCCGCGCTGCGCATGAAAGAGTCTCAGGTTTTCCCGCTCAAGTTCACATTACGTGTTCTTCTGCAGGGCGAAGTTGCACCGCGCCGTGGTGAGTTCGCGTAGTCGCAGTGCGGCAAGCAACAAAACGTTCGCATCATGTCTGTTCTGGATCGACCATTCTTCAATCTGTCTGTGATCAAGGCACCGGTGGCCGAGGTTGCCCAGGCGTTTGATCGCTATCCGCCAATGCGGGTTCATGGCAGCCCAACCTCGTTTGTCTTGCCAGAACAGCCGTACACGGAAGACAAAGGCGCGCCGCCGCTCATTCTGTGGTCACCGGCTAACGCACCTGGGCTAACGGTTTTTATGCCTCACCTGTCTGCGGGAGATGGTTACGTACCAGCTTACGCGCAGTCGACGTTTCGCTTTGATGTAATTTCAATTCGAAGTACCGCTGATGATTGCCGGAAGGACGCCGTGAATGAATTTTCTGCTTATTCCCAAGGCGCTTTGTTGCGCTTTGTCCGTGTAATGAGTGACAACCCAGGTTGGGACTTCTATCAAAAGGGAGATCCTTTGTCCTTCGAAAACCTGGAAAAGTATCAGTTGCGATTAAAGCGGAAACGATTGCAGCGAGGCGATGTGCTTGCCTGCGTTGAATCCTGGGGAGCTCCAATCACATCGGCAATGTTCTGGCGCAGCGACTTTTCCGCTGTTACCTTCTTGCCGAAAGGGCCGGCCCCTTCGGCATTGGTCTGACATGACCACGAGAAACCAGCGCTACGCACACGCCGGGTTTGTCCGGGCTTGTCAACGGCGGGCCTGAATCAGGCTGTCCGTGCCCCCTCAGCCCCCTCTGGGATAATCCCCCCATGAGCGGAAATACCTTCGGAACCCTATTCGCAGTCACCAACTTCGGTGAATCCCACGGCCCGGCCATTGGCTGCGTGATTGACGGCTGCCCGCCCGGCATGGACTTGAGTGAGGCCGACATCCAGGGCGACCTGGACCGCCGCCGGCCAGGCACCAGCCGGCATGTGACCCAGCGCAATGAGCCCGACGCTGTCGAGATCCTCTCCGGCGTGTACGAGGGCAAGACCACGGGCACCCCCATCTGCCTCCTGATCAGGAACACCGACCAGCGCAGCAAGGACTACGGCAACATCCTGGAAACCTTCCGCCCAGGCCATGCCGACTACACCTACCTGCACAAATACGGCCGGCGCGACCCGCGCGGCGGTGGCCGTGCCTCCGCCCGCCTGACGGCGCCCATGGTGGCAGCCGGCGCGGTGGCCAAGAAGTGGCTGGCTGAAAAATACGGCACCACCTTTCGCGGCTGCATGACGCAGATCGGCGACATCGCGATTCCGTTTGAATCGTGGGAACACGTGCCGGGCAACCCGTTCTTCGCGCCGGTCGCCGACGTCTCGAAACTGGAAGACTACATGGACGCGCTGCGCAAGGCGGGCGACTCCTGCGGCGCGCGCATTCGTGTCACAGCATCCAAGGTGCCGGTGGGCCTGGGCGATCCGCTCTTTGACAAGCTGGACGCTGACATCGCTTTCGCCATGATGGGCATCAACGCCGTCAAGGGCGTTGAAATTGGCGCCGGCTTTGCCAGCGTCACGCAGCGCGGCACCGCGCACGGCGACGGTCTGTCGCCTGAGGGCTTTCAGTCGAACAACGCCGGCGGTGTACTGGGTGGCATCAGCACGGGGCAAGACCTGGAGGTGTCCATCGCCATCAAGCCGACGAGCTCGATCATCACGCCGCGCCAGTCGATCGACACCGCAGGCAACCCCGCCGAGGTGGTGACGAAGGGCCGGCACGACCCTTGTGTCGGCATTCGCGCCACGCCGATTGCCGAGGCCATGCTGGCCCTGGTGGTAATGGAGCATGCGCTGCGCCAGCGTGCGCAGAATGCGGATGTGGTGGTCGCCACGCCCAACATCATGCGAAACCGAAAATAAATCTGCTGCGCGGCCCGATCTCGCATCTGCGGTCCTCACCGTACGGGTGGGTGTACGGCTCCGGTCCTCGACACGACCTCGGGCTGCTCGGGCCGCTCGCCACGATTTCTTTACGACTTCGCGCCGGTGCGTGCCTTAAGCTTTATGGCTCAGGTGGCGCAGCCCGAAACGGGTTAAAACCCGTGATCAGCGCGGTGGCCGATAACACCAGGATGCAACCGGGCAACATGCTGATCGTCACCGGCTCCCCCAGAAACAGCCCGCCCCAGGTCACGCCGAACAGCGGAATCATGAAGGCCGCCGACGTGGTGGCGCTGGCCGGAATCTCGCGCATCAGCCGCATGCTGATCCAGTACATAAACCCGGAAGTAAACGTGCCCAGCACCGTAACGGCAGCCACGGCGCCCGGCGTCAGAACAGCCGAGGGTGCGGCGATTCCGCCCGGTATGAGCAGGATCAGGGCCGCGGCCACATGCACCACCGCTGACGAAGGCAGCGGCGAATAGGCCATGGTGGCACGTTTCATGAGGATGGCGCCGAAGCCGTAGCTGGCCGACGCGGCGACGCAGGCCAACGCCGCCAGCACGACCCGGGGCGTGACGGCGACGGGCCCCAGTTGCACCAGCAGCGCGACGCCGGCAAAGCCGACCGCGCAGCCGAGCAGGCGGATGCGGGTGAGTTTTTCCTCGCCGGCCAGCGCGGCGGCCATCACGCCGAAGAGCGGCACCGTGGCATTGAGCACCGCCGAATAGCCCGACGGGATGACCAGCGCGGCCCAGTTGTACAGCACAAAGGGAACCACCACCGACAGCATGCTCAGCAGCGCCAGCCGGGGCCACGCCTCGCGCGGCGGCCATTGGCCGCGCAGCCTGCTCATCAGCAGACCCAGCACGATTGCGGCCAGGACGCAGCGGGTGGCCGCTACCACCCACGGCCCCAGGGCAGGGCTGGCGATACGCAGCAGGGGAAATGATGCGCCCCAGAGGGCGGACATCGCGATGAGCTGGAGGAAGTGTCGGGTTTGCATCAAACGCCGCTCGGGCGGCAACAAAAGCGGCAATGGAAAAGATGGCTGCCTTGATTGTGCAAGATTCGGCCCGACGCTGCAGCGGCCGCAAGGCATGGCTGGGGCGAAGGCGCGAATCTTTCCTACACCGCGCCAGGCGCGGGCCACTCGTCATCAAGGACTTCGGCAGGAAGACCGACATGAGGCGGCCGGTGCAACCTGAGGAGTTGTCGCCTGCTTATGTATTTCTGGCTTCTCCTGTTTGTTCCAGTTATGTCACGGGGATTGTTTTACCGTTGACGGGGAGTGTTGGGGTGGTTTGATTCATTAGTGAAAATGGCTTTTGACTAATAGGGATAAGCGCGGGCAGCTATTGAATTGATAGCGAATCTTGAGGCTGGATCTTGCTCCGGCTTGGGCGTTCTCTACTGAGAGCGGCTGGCCGGGCAACCCCCGGCCAGCCACCCTCAGCAAAGCGCGCATCGCCAGAGCAAGAACCCGCCAGAGCAAGAACCGCCCTGGCAGATGCACTCAAATCAGGTTTCTCATCGCCTGCGCCGTCTCCCGCAACACCGACAAAACCCGTCCCCCCGCATCCTCACTCGACTCATGCCCCATGGGCATGGTCACGCTGAGCGCCCCGGCCACTTCCCCGTGCCGGTCCCGCAGCGGTACGGCAATACCGCGGTAATTGAGTTCCAGCTGCTGCTCGGAAATCGCCCATCCTTGTGCCCGCACGCGCGCCAGTTCGATCCGCAGGCGGTCCTTGCTGGCGATTGTGTATGAGGTGTAGGCCTTGAGCTCGTGGTTGGCCAGCCAGGTTTCCAGCCAGGCGGGGTCGCGCATCGACAGCATTAAAAGGCCCGCAGCCGTGACCTGGGCCTGCACGCGTGAGCCCAGCACGTAGCCGGTGTTCATGGCGCGGCTGGAGYCGTTGCGGGCGATATAGACGATGTCGTCTCCGTCCATCACGCTCACGTACGCGCTCTCCTGGGTGCCGGCGGTCACGCGCTGCAAAAAGGGTTGCACGATGCGCGGCAGGCGGGCCGACTCCAGGTAGGACTGGCCCAGGCGAAGCACCCGCGGCGTCAGCCAGAAGAGCTTGCCGTCGCCGGCGACATACCCCAGGTGCTCCAGCGTCAGCAAATAGCGGCGGGCGGCCGTGCGTGTCATGCCGCAGCGCGCGCCGGCCTGGCTGGCGGTCAGGCGTGGGTTGGCGTCGTCAAAACATTCGATGACGGACAGGCCTTTTTCCAGCCCGGCAATCCAGTCGCGCTTGTCCAGCGTGGAAGGGCTGGGGGCCTGCAATGTAGAGGGTGAAATGGGGAGTTTGGCCGCAGTCATTTGCTGAAGTATTCACAAGAGGGTTTCAACGCAGGCATAGGTCAAACCCTTGTTTCGTTCGATCATCGATCTTTATTGAGCGATCATCGATCAATTTGGTGATAAACCTGTTGGGATTCCTGAGGCTAGCTACTAAAGTTCACACCAAATCTGGCAGTTTCAATCGATTATCGAACGTTTTAGGCAATCCAGCATGTTTTCCACCATTCAGGGCAATACCGACGTGTATCTGATCCCCGGCGATCCGGTCGGGCAGGTGCGTGCGCCGGAGGTGTTCAACCTGATCTTCAAGACGCTGGGTATTGATGCTGTCCTTGTCCCGGTGCATGTGGCCGCCGGGGACATCCAGGCTTTTGTGAAAGCCGCTTTCCTGGCCAGGAACGTCAAAGGCATGTTGCTGACCATCCCGCACAAGGCAGAAGTGATGAGCCTGCTTTCGCATTGCAATGACGCGGGCCGGGTAGCCGGTGCGGTGAATGGCATTCGCCGTAACGCAGCCGGTGAACTGGAAGGTGCCTTGTTTGATGGCAAAGGGTTTGTCCTGTCGCTGGACTATTTCGGTGTGGCCTACGCCGGCAAGCGCGTGTTGATACTGGGCGCAGGCGGCGCGGCAGCCGCGATTACCGCTTCACTCGCGATGGCGGGAAACCAGTCGCCGGCCGCCATTTCGCTGTATGACCCGGCGCCCGGCAAGGCGCAGGTGCTGGCCGACCAGATTACCGCCGCTATGCCGCTGTCAAACGCAAGCATCGCGGCTGTGAGCAGCGGTGACCCTTCGGGCCATGACGTGGTGGTGAATGCCTCACCGCTGGGGCTCAGGGCCGATGATCCCCTGCCGTGCGATGTCTCCCGCATGRCGCCGCATGCGGCCGTCATGGACATCCTCATGAAGAACCAGCCGACGCCGCTGGTTCGCGCTGCCCGCGAGCGCGGCCTGACCGCACAGCCCGGATTTGAGATGCTGATCCAGCAGGTGCCGGACTACCTGGATTTTTTTGGGCATGCCGCAGCGGCGCAGGCCGTTCGCCGCGATGCCACTTTTATCCGTGGGCATTTGTACCCCGCCACGATGGCCGGTGAAATCAGGCGCCCCTTCCAGACCACACCATCTGACAGTGTTCCCATCCCAGGAGTCGGGGAAGCACGACTCGCATCACCTTGATTTTTTAACCCCCCAGAGGAGACAACCATGAAAAAACGATTCGCTCTCAAATTGATAGCTGCTTGCGCGCTTGCAGTAAGTGCCAGCGCTGGTTTTGCGCAAGACGTCATCAAGATCGCCAACATTGTCGAGCTGTCCGGCGGCGGCGCCACGGCAGGCACCAACTTCAAGAACGGCGTGGAGCTGGCCGTCAGGGAAATCAATGCCAACGGCGGCATCCTGGGGAAGAAAATCCAGACAACCACCGCTGATACGCAAAGCAATGCGGGCGTGGCCAAGGGGCTGACGCAAAAGGCCATCGATGACGACGCGTTTGCCATCTTTGGTCCGGTGTTCTCCGGCTCCATCATGGTCAGCATGGCCGAATCACGGCGCGCCGAGGTGCCCAACTTCACCGGGGGCGAGGCAGCCAGCATCACCGAGCAGGGCAACCCTTACGTGTTTCGCACCAGTTTCACGCAAGCCACTGCCATGCCCAAGGTGGCACGCTACATCAGTGACCAGGCCAAACTCAAAAGCATTGCCGTCATTTATGTGAACAACGATTTCGGCAAGGGCGGCATGGACTCGATCAGAAAAGCCCTCGCCAATTCGCCGACCAAAATCCTGAGCGAGATCTCCACCGAACCGGGCCAGGTCGACTTCTCCGCCGCGGTGCTGCGTGCCAAGCAAAGCAATGCAGACGGCGTGTTCGCCTATTCGAACGAAGAAGAGTCGGCACGCTTGCTGCGCGAGCTGCGCAAGCAGGGCTGGAACAAGCCCATCATCGGCGAAACCACCCTGACAGGCCAGAAAGTCATTGAGCTGGCCGGTGAGGCTGCCAACGGCGCGATTGCCCACGTGGGCTTGACGGTGGATGCGCCGGTGCCCGCCATCCGCGCTTTCAAAGCGAAGTTTGAGAAGGACTACAAGTACATCTCCGATCACAACGGCATGAAGGGCTACTCCGGTGTCTACGTRCTCAAGGCCGCCATCGAAAAAGCCGGCAAGCTGGACCGCAAGGCCGTGGCTGCGGCCATGAAGGGCTTGAAGGTCAACACCGACAAATATCCCGGCGCGCTGATGTACACCGAGTTCGACAACAAGGGCGACCTCGACCGCATGAGCTTCATGGTGGAAGTCAAAAACGGCAAGCAGGAAGTCATTGACATGGTTCCCCCGCTTGGCCTGGCCACCCGGGACGTGAGCAAGACCCTTCCTTTGGCACCTGCTGCTGCGGCCAAGCCAGCCGCGAAGAAGTAACTGAGTAACTGCAACCTCGGCCGGCCATGCGGGGCCGGCCGCTCATGGGGCAGGGCGCAAGCCCTTCCCATTGAGAACTCCGCTGAATACAACCGACTTTCTCCATCGGACCTTCCCATGACAGACTTTCTCCAACTCTTTTTCTCGGGCCTGGCCACCGGCAGCATTTATGCGCTGGCGGCCCTGGGCTTTACCTTGCTGTGGCAGGCCTCGGGAACGATCAACTTTGCGCAGGGTGAATTTGTCATGCTGCCGGCCTTCATGATGCTGGCCTTCATTTCGCTGGGCGCACCCATGCTGGTGAGCTTTGTGCTGGCGGTGCTGCTGGCCGTGTTGCTGCTGGGCTGGGTCTTCAAGCGGGGGGTGGTGGATCCGCTCTTCAAGTACGGCATGATGCCCATCGTCGTGGCGACCATCGGGCTTTCCATTGCCCTGCGCAATGGCGTGCGCGCCGGCTACAGCGCCGAAGCCCATCCTTTTCCGAGTCTCTTTGCCGACAAGCTGTTCAACATCGCCGGCGTCACGATAACGCTTCAGGACATCGGCACTTTTGCGCTGGCCCTGATCATCGTGATGGCGACACAGGCTTTCCTGGCCAAAACCGTCACGGGCCGTGCCATGCAGGCCGTGGCACAAAACACCGAAAGCGCTTCGGTACTGGGCATCAATGTGCCGCGCATGATTTTCTACACCTTCGCCATCAATGCCGTGCTGGCGGTGGCGGCGGCCCTGCTCGTTACGCCCACTTACCTCGCCAAGTTCGACATGGGCGAAGGCCTGGGTACCAAGGCTTTTTTTGCCGCCATCATCGGCGGTTTCAACAACTCGCGCGGCGCCTTGCTGGGCGGGCTGATTGTGGGGGTGTGCGAGAACCTGGCCGCTGCCTATATTTCTCCGGCCTACAAGGACGCCGTGGCGCTGGTTATTTTCATGGTGGTGATTCTCTTCAAGCCACAAGGCCTGCTGGGTAAAAAAGAGGAGCGCAAGGTATGAAGCTCGCCAACAACAAATTTGCCCTGGTATTGACGGTTCTGGCCGCTTTGCTGGTACTGGCGGTGCCGCAGTTCCTGAAGAGCTACGGCATCTACCTGCTGACCTACTGGCTGGTTTTTATCATTGCCACCATGGGACTGAACCTGACCATTGGCTACGCGGGCCAGAAATCGCTGGGCCACGCGGCCTTCTTCGGTATTGGCGCCTACACCGTCGCCATCCTGATGAAGGCGGGTGTCAGCTTCTGGCTTGGTTTGCCGGCTGCCGCACTGATCTGTTTTGCCGTCGGGCTGATCCTGGGTTTCCCGGCGCTGCGCGTGCAAGCCATTTACCTGGCATTCGCAACGCTGGGTTTTAACACCGCCATCTGGCTGGTCATGCGCAATGAAGAGTGGCTCACCGGAGGCACCTTTGGCATCAACAACATTGCACGGCCGTCCCTCTTCGGGTATTCGCTCGAAGGCAACCTGCCTTACTACTACTTTGTACTGGCCGTGACGGTCATCCTTTCGGGCCTGCTGTGGGGGTTGCTGCGCTCACCCTGGGGCAAGGCTTTCACGGCCTTGCGCGACAACCCGATACGGGCCGAGAGCCTGGGGGTGGACATCCGCAACTACACGCTGCTGAGTTTTGCCATTGGCGCGGCTTACGCCGGCATCGCCGGTGCGCTGTTTGCATCGCTGGTGCAGTTCATCGAGCCGGGGCCGTTTACGGTGGCCGCGTCCATCATGATGTATCTGATGGTGGTGGTCGGCGGTGCGGGTTATTTCCTGGGCCCCATCGTGGGCGCCGCCGTGGGGGTGGTGCTGCCGGAGTGGCTGCGCGATGTGCCGCTGGTGTCCAACTGGTATTTGCCGATGTTCGGCGCTGCGGTGGTGCTGTTGATGGTGTGGCTGCCCGATGGGTTGCTCAGCATTCCTGACCGTATACGGGCCAAGCGCGCAGCGCGTGAGGCGTCCCAGGCACGTGCGGCTGCAGCCAGCCGGATCGGAGCGGCATCATGACAAACGCGTTGTTAAAAGTTGCCGGGCTCAAAAAGGCCTATGGCGCCATTCAGGCTGTGGGCGGGGTCTCCTTTGAAGTCATGCCGGGGGAAATCTTTGGTGTCATCGGACCCAATGGCTCGGGTAAAACCACCATGTTCAACAGCGTGTTGGGCCAGATCAGCCCCGATGCCGGCACGATCGAACTCAACGGTAAAACCATCACCGGCCTGTCGCCGCTGGAGCTCAGCCGGCGTGGCGTGGGCCGCACCTTTCAGACCCTTCAGGTGTTCGGAAAGATGACGGTGCGCGACAACCTGATCGTGGCRGCCCAGGAGCACAAGGGCAGCCTGCTCGGCCGCATGTTCGCGCCTGGCGACTCGGGGTTGGGCGACAAGGCGGATGCGCTCATCGACCAGTTCCGCATCCGCCATGTGGCTGACAAGCTCGCCGGTACCTTGAGCTATGGCCAGCAAAAGCTGGTGGACATCGCCATGGCTTTTATGGCCGAACCGGACCTGGTGCTGCTCGACGAGCCGTGCGCGGGCGTCAATCCCAGCCTGGTGGGCGGCATCTCGTCGCTGCTCCGGGATCTGAACCAGAACCCCAAATTTGGCCGCAAGGCTTCGTTTGTGGTGATCGAGCACAACATGGATTTTGTGATGGGCCTGTGCCACCGCATCATGGTGATGGTCGAAGGCAAGGTGCTGGCCATTGGTACGCYGGCGGAGATCCGGGCCAATAAAGAGGTATTGGACGCCTATTTAGGGAACTAACCCCCTGTCTCGGCTCACTGCGTGTAGCCGGAATCCCCCTTAAGGGGGACAACCGCTGCGGCCCGGCGGAGCCGGTTCCGCGCCGTTGCTTGGAAAGAGGTCAACTGAGGCTTCATGGAGATTGATATGACAAGTGAGATCTGTATTGAATTTGACGATGTGGTGGCAGGTTACAAGGACTTCATGATCCTGAACAACCTGTCGTTCAAGGTCAGGACTGGTTCCATCACGCTGCTGCTGGGCCCCAATGGTGCGGGCAAGTCCACGGTTTTGAAAGCGCTGTTTGGCTTGCTCAAGCCGCGGCAGGGCCGCATCCTGTTGAATGGTGAGGACATTTCGGGCGCCAGCCAGAAAGAATTGCTGGCCAAAGGAATTGTGTTTGTGCCCCAGGGGCGCAACCTGTTTGGCCAGCTTACTGTGTGGCAGAACCTGGAGCTGGGCGGCATCACGCTGGGTACGAAAACCACACACGAGCGTATTCCCGAGGTGCTGGAGTTTTTCCCGCGCGTCAAGGAACGCCTGCATTCCCAGGCCTCAGCGCTTTCGGGTGGTGAGCAGAAGCAACTTGAAATCGGCCGGGCCTTGCTGCTGCGCCCCAAGGTCATCCTGATTGATGAACCCTCGATCGGGTTGTCGCCCATGGTGGTGCAGGACGTGTTCAAGCTGTTGCAGAAACTGGCGGCGCAGGGCACSACRGTRTTGATGGTTGAGCAAAACGTCAAAAGYGCGCTGAAAATTTCCGATGACGCCATCGCGCTTGAGTCGGGSCAACTGGTGCTGCACAAGCCGGCGGCSGAGCTGCTGGCRGACCCCAACATCGAACGCCTYTTCCTCGGCGGCGGCCATGTGCCGGGCGCAACCTTGGCGCCCGCCATGGCAACTTCCTGAATCTGCTGCAACCTCTCACCGGAGACATCACCATGAGCACCTTTGCACAGGCACCAACCGCAGACCGGGAGGCCATCCCCGAAGTTGCCAACCCCCTGGGGCTGGACGGCATTGAGTTCATTGAATACACCACTGCCAAGCCGCAGGCGTTGGGGCAGGTGCTGGAAACGATGGGTTTCCGTCCGGTTGCCCGCCACCGCTCGCGCGAGGTATTGCTGTACCGGCAGGGCAGCATGAACGTGATTGTCAATGCCCACATTCCCGCCATGCCGGATGGCACCGCGCCGACCGACAAGCCGGTGATTGCCGCTGTGGCCTTGCGCGTGCGGGACGCGGCAGACGCTTACCACCGTGCGCTGGAGCGGGGCGCCTGGGCCGTGCCGTCACGCGTCGAGGTGATGGAGCTGAACATTCCGGCCATCCATGGCGTGGGAAAAAGCCGCATTTATTTTGTGGATCGTTACGACAAGTTTTCGATCTATGACGTGGACTTTGTGCCGATTCCCACGGTGGAGCAGCATCCGCCAGCGGTTGCGGGGCTGCACTTCTTTGGCGTCGTGCAATACATCGGCAATGACCGTACTGAAGACTGGGCCGAGTTTTACCGCGAGCTGTTTGGCTTTACCGACCTGCCCGACGAACAGCGCTTCGGCATCCTGCCCAAGGGACGCATCCTTCGCAGTCCTTGCCCGCCTTCGTCGCGCTTTTACCTTCAGCTGATCGAGCCTGAAGCCAGCGTGCTCGACGTGGAAGGGGACGAGAGCCTGCAGCGCATTGGCCTGGGCAGCGCAGACGTGCTGGCCACTGTCGGCGAGTTGCGCAAGCGCGGCGTGGAATTCCTCGAGTCACCCGGGGTCCATACCGAGGACCGCGGCGCGCTGACCAAGAGCTGGATGGGCAGCGTGAGTTTTGAGCTGGTCCATGACGTACGCTAAACAGGCGCCAGGCATGAGCCACTACAGCGGCAACATCGACGATTTCGGGATGGACACCATCTCGCTGGCAGGTCCGCTGGAGGCCAAGCTCAAAGCCGTGCGCGAGGCTGGCTTTACGCAGATCATGCTCGCTGCCAAAGACCTGGTAGGCCATCCAGACGGCATGGAAGCCGCCGTCGCTGCGGTGCGTGCAAGCGGTTTGCGCGTCACCGGGTTCCAGGTGTTGCGTGATTTTGAGGGGCTGTCCGGGCACCTGCACGACTACAAGATGGACATCGCCAAATCGATGCTGGAAATGTGCCATGCGCTGGGCTGCCGCCTGCTGTTGATCTGTTCGTCAACCTCGGTGCACGCCACGGGTGAAACCCAGGCGCTGGTCAGGGACTTGCGCAAGCTGGCCATGCTGGCGATTCCGATGAATATCAAGATCGCCTACGAAGCCTTGTCGTGGGGCCGCACCGTCAATGAGTTCCCGCAGGCCTGGGACATTATTTGTGAAGCCGACATGCCCAACCTGGGTTTGGGCTTTGACTCTTTTCACATGTTTGCGACCAAGACCTCGCTGGACGAGCTCGACATACTGGATCCGGACAAAATTTTTCTGGTGCAGCTGGCTGACTTCATGTGGACGGAAATCAAGTCGGTCGAAGAGCGCATTGCCACCGCCCGGCATTTCCGCGTGTTTCCAGGCGAGGGCGTGCACAGCGAAGCGCTGGCCACGCTGGTCACCAAGCTGCATGGCCTGGGCTACCGCGGCGATTACAGCTTTGAAGTGTTCAACGACGACTACCAGCAAATGCCTTTGCCGACGGTGGCCCAGCGCGCATGGCGCTCGGCCCTGTGGCTGGGGGAGGATGTGCTGCGCCGTTCCGTGCCGCTGCCTAACCAGATCCGCCTGAAAAAATGAAACCCCCGCGTTCGTCACTTCGTGCCTGCGGCGCGCTGCCCCTTTCCTTTGTGTATGAGGCGCGGTTTTCCTTGGGGCGACCCGGTGGAAAACCATCAGTCATTGTTTTTTGAGAGTGCACGGCATGAGCAGTATTTTTGAAGGTTTTTTGTCCACGCCGGAAATTCTGGAGGCCTTCAGCGAGCGTAACTTTCTGGATGCCATGTTGCGCTTTGAGGCTTCGCTGGCGAGAGCGCAGGCCAGCGCCGGCCTGATCCCCGAGGCCGCCGCGCAATCCATCATCGGCACCTGCAAGATCGAATTGTTTGATGTGGCCAAGATCGTTCGCGAAAGCGGGCGCGCGGGCAGCATTGCCATTCCGCTGGTCAAGGCCCTGAAGGAAACCGTGGGCCTCTTCAACAAGGAGGCCGCCGGTTTTGTCCATTTCGGCTCGACCTCCCAGGACGTGATCGACACCGCGCTGGCGCTGGTGACCCGCAATGCGTTGGACCTGATTGAGGCCGACATCCGCAAGGCAGTGGCGGCGTTGCTGGTGCTGGCCCGCCGCCATGCCGCCGACCCCGTGCTGGCTCGCACGCTGATGCAGCCGGCATCCGTCACCAGCTTTGGTTTCAAGTGCTCGGGTTGGGCTGCGCCGCTGGCGCGCAGCCTGCAGCGCCTGCAAGTGGCTGGCCACAATGCGCTGGCCGTGCAGCTGGGCGGGGCCGTGGGAACACTGGCGCAGATGAACGGCAAGGGCCCACAAATCATGGCGCATATGGCGGCCGACCTGAAGCTCAAACCTTCTGCATTTGCGTGGCACACCCAGCGCGATGAGTGGGTGGCGCTGGGTTGCGAACTGGGCCTGCTGGTGGGCAGCCTTGGGAAGATCGCCAAAGACATCTCCTTGATGGGGCAGTACGAAGTGGGCGAACTGGCAGAGCCGACCGAGCCGGGGCGCGGCGGTTCATCCGCCATGCCGCACAAGCGCAATCCGGTCGCCTGCATGGTGGCACTGGCTGCAGCGCAGCGCGCGCCGCAGCGCGTGGCCGCCCTGTTGGCCGCCATGGCGCAGGAGCATGAGCGCGCCCTGGGGAACTGGCAGGCCGAATTGGCCGAATGGCCGGGGCTGCTGATGTCGGCGCACGGATCCGTTCGCGCCATGGCCCAGGCCCTGCCTGGCCTGCAGGTGGACACCCAGCGCATGAGCGCCAACCTGGATGCGTTGCGTTCCGTGCTGCCCGCCGATGCCGCCGACGAATGGTTTAACCCGGCGCTGGCGCGGCACGCGTCAACACTCGCGCATGCGCAGGCCGACGCTGTTGAAGCACTGGTGGGGCAAACGCACACTGACAGCCATCGCACCAAGACCGCAAAAAGGTAAAACCATGAACGACCATGACAAGGGAATGATCAACCGCCGGCGCGTGCTCGGTGATGCCTGGGTGGACCGTTCCATCGCCAAAAGCAATGCCTTCAACGGCGAGTTCCAGGACTTGATCACGCGCTATGCGTGGAATGAGGTCTGGGGCCGGCCGGCGTTGGGGGACAAGACGCGACGTCTGATGGTCCTGTCGACCATGATTGCGCTCAAGGCGTATGAAGAATTTGCCATGCATGTCCGGGCCGCGCTCGACGGCCCGCCGGAGTCGCGGCTCACGCCGGACGATATCAAGGAAGTAATTCTGCAGGCCGCCATTTACTGTGGTGTTCCCGCCGCCAACCATGCGTTCTCTGTGGCGGGCGAGATCCTTCGCGAAAAAGGCCTGCTCGCTGACTGACAGGGCGTGTATTTGCGGGCTTCCAAGCAACTCATCATCATTAATAGAAGTATGAAAAAACCTCACCTGCATTGCATCAGTGAAGGCCAGGGGCCTGTTGTGGTGCTCAGCCATGCATTGGGCTGTGACCTCACGATGTGGGACGGCGTGACGGCCGTCCTGAAGAACCGCTACACCGTGCTGCGCCATGACCACCGCGGCCATGGCCAATCGGAAGCGGTGCCCGGCCCTTACACACTCGACCTGTTGGCCGATGATGTGGCGGGCCTGATCAAGGAGCAGGGTGGCGCCCCAGTGCATTTTGTCGGGCTCAGCATGGGCGGCATGACGGCGCAGGCGCTGGCGGCGCGGCATCCGCAGCTGCTCAAAAGCATCGTCATTGCCAACGCCGCCCTGTTTTACGACGACGCGGCGCGCGCCATGTGGCAGGCGCGCGTTCACACCGTACAGGCCCAGGGCGTGGCGGCGATATCAGACGGTGCGATGCAGCGCTGGTTTACCCCGGAATCCAGGGCGGACGAGGCGGGTGGCGGTGCGCGCAAGGTAGCCGCGCTACGCAAGGTGCTTGAAACCACCGATGCCGCCGCTTATGCCGCCAGCTGCGAAGCGGTTTCCCGCATCGACTTCCGAGCCAGCAACGGTGCGATCCAGTGCCCGGCCCTGGTGATTGCCGGCACGCGCGACGAAGCAACGCCCGTGGCCATGTCGGAAGCCATTTGCGCCAGCATCAAGGGTGCGCAATTGCGCACCTTGCCAGCGGCTCATTTGAGCGCGGTGGAGCAACCAGATGCATTTGCCGACTTGCTGGAACGCTTTTTCGAAAGCCTGCGCTAGGGCGCTGCCAGCGGACTGATCGGGCAGGTGCGGGAGCGGGGGGACAGGGTGCTTCGGTGATGGGCTGGCGGCGGCAGCGTCGATAATCGGGCCCAGGCTAATAGCCAAGCCCCACCCACCCGAACATCTGGAAAGCCCCGCTTCATGAAAACAGTCCTTGTCCTGAATGGCCCCAACCTCAACTTGCTGGGAACGCGTGAGCCGGCCGTGTACGGTTCGCAAACCCTGGCCGATGTAGAGGCGCTGTGCACCAAGGCCTGCGCAACCCACGGTTTCAAGCTCGACTTTCGCCAGAGCAACCACGAAGGCGTGATGATTGACGCCATCCATGAAGCCGGGCGCGCCCAGGCTGCTGGCACGCTGGCAGGCATCGTGCTGAATGCTGGCGCTTATACCCACACCAGCGTGGCCCTGCACGATGCCATCAAGGGCGCGGGCGTCACGGTGATCGAGCTGCACATCAGCAATGTGCATGCACGCGAGGCTTTCCGCCATCACTCTTATATTTCGCCAGCTGCCAGGGCCGTGATGGCCGGGTTCGGCGTCAAGGGCTACGCCCTCGCCATCGCGGGCCTGGCCGAGTTGGCAGTCTGACCCGGTTGCGGCGCTGACCATGGCTGCGCCACCGAAATTCCCCGTTGACGAACGCGAGGTAGAGTTCAACGCCATCCGCGCGCAGGGCGCCGGCGGGCAAAACGTCAACAAGGTCTCCAGTGCGATTCACCTGCGCTTTGACATTGCGGCTTCGTCGCTGCCCGACGCCGTCAAGGAACGGCTGCTGGCGACGAGCGACGGACGCATCACGCAGGAGGGCGTTCTGGTGCTCAAGGCCCAGCAGCACCGTACCCAGGAGATGAACCGCAGCGACGCCATGGCACGCCTGCAGGAGATCGTTGACGGCGTCTCCACACCGCCCCGGGCGCGGCGCGCCACCAAACCTACCTACGGCTCGAAGCAGCGCCGCCTGGCGGGCAAAAGCCAGCGCTCGGAAATCAAGTCTTCACGGGGCAAGGTGGGCGGCGGCGACTAAGCCCGGCCGGCAGTCCACCTGGTGCCGTTCAGGTCACCATATAGCGCCCGGGTTTGTGGTTGACCCAGAGGAACAGGCTCATCAGCACGGCCGCCATGACTGAATATGCCACGCGCTCAGGGGGCACGACTGCCAGCGCCATCAACACCACGGCCGAATCAATGGCCATCTGTATCTTGCCGGCGCGCCAGCCGTGCTTTTCCTGAAGATAGAGCGTCACGATGGTGGCGCCGCCCAGGCTGGCCCGGTGCCGGGCCAGGAAGAGGCAACCGGTCCCCAGCAGCAGGCCGCCCACCAGCGCGGCGTACAGCGGGTGGATGTCCGCGATGTCGAGCACCCGGGGCGACCAGTCTGCCAGCAGCGACAGCAGTGCAATGGACAGGAAGGTCTTGATGGTGAACTCGCGGCCCATGCGGGTCCAGGAGAACCAGTAAAAGGGCAGGTTGACCAGAAAGAACAGCTTGCCGAAGCTCACGCCCGTGGCGTAGTGCAGCACAAAGGCCACGCCGGCCGTACCGCCCGTCAACAGGCCCGCCTGGTTGAAGATCACCATCGCCAGCGACACAAACAGCGTGCCCGTGAAGATGCCCTGCGCATCGTCAAAAAGGGTGTGGCGTTCGGGTGATGTAACTGGGGGCATGGGAAGCTGGCGTGTTGCCCACGGGCGGGCACTTCAGCTCTGCATGATCTGTGCCAATGGGCACATTTGCATTTCAGTGACTACGGATTGGCCTGCGGCGCTCACATGACGAAATTCAAGCCATTTAAGGCTCTAGCCCAATAAGGACGAGCGCAAGCAGCTATCAAAACAATAGCGTTATGCGCGGCGCTGGTTTCCTTGTTGCAGTCTGTCTCGCACCTGCGCGGTGATTTCCAGGGAGCGCCGGGCGATGGCGGGGTCGTAAATGTGAGTGGTCACCATCAGTTCATCGGCCCGGGTATCCTCGATGAAGCGCTGAAGCTGGTTTTCAACCGTTGCCGCCGAACCTGCGACGGCATAGCGCAGCATGCGCTGCGCGCCGGCTTTCTCGGCCGGTGACCAGTAGCTTTCGATGTCGTCGATGGGCGGCGGCATCGGCCCCGGCGTGCCGCGCAGCAGGTGGGTCATGGCCTGCTGCACGGAGGTGAGCTGGTAGCGTGCCGCTTCGTCCGTTTCGGCCGCGACGACATTGGCCACCACCATGGCATAAGGTTTGGCGAGCTGGGCGGAAGGCCTGAAGCCGCTGCGGTACAGGTCCAGCGCCTGCATCAGCATGTCGGGCGCGAAGTGCGATGCGAAAGCAAAGGGCAGGCCCAGCATGGCAGCGAGCTGGGCACCGAAGAGGCTGGAGCCCAGCAGCCACAGCGGCACCTTGAGGCCAGCGCCCGGGACCGCCCTGATTTTCTGGCCGGGCTCTGCCGGTTCAAAGTAGGCCTGCAGTTCCTCCACGTCCTGCGGAAAAGTATCGGCATTGTTCTGGTGGTCACGCCGCAGTGCGCGTGCGGTGAGCTGGTCGGTGCCCGGTGCGCGCCCCAGCCCGAGGTCGATGCGGCCGGGGTACAGCGAAGCCAGCGTGCCGAACTGCTCGGCGATCACCAGTGGCGAATGGTTGGGCAGCATCACCCCGCCGGAGCCTACGCGTATGGTTTGCGTGCCGCCCGCCACATGGCCGATAACCACCGCGGTGGCGGCGCTGGCGATGCCGGGGTTGTTATGGTGCTCGGCCAGCCAGAAGCGCTTGAAACCCAGTTGTTCGGCATGCCGGGCCAGGGCCAGGGTGTTGCGAAAGGCATCGGCGGCAGTGGCGCCCGTGACGATGGGGGATAGATCGAGGACTGAAAAGGGGATCATGTTTTTGCGCCTTCTCCCTCAGGGAGAAGGCGGGGATGAGGGCTTGCGGCGTTTGATGTTGCGCCGTGTGTGTTCGAATGCCGCTGGCCCTCACTCCAACCCTCTCCCAGGGGGAGAGGGAGTGAAGAGGGGGCGGTTGGGCTGCGATTCACAGAGGTGTATGAGAAGGCGGTAAGCCAGTTTAGGAGCTTGGCGATGGCCGCATGAGGGGCAGGGTATAAATCCCCCATGACAGATTCGGCAAACATTGAGCTTCCTCCAGAAGCGCTCGCGATGCTGCGCACGGCCAGCCGTTTTGAAACCCCTTGCGGCGACGGCACCATGGTCTGGCACATATGGGGCCAGGCCACGCGCCGGCCCGGGCTCGCGCCCCTGGTGCTGCTGCACGGCGGCAGCGGCAGCTGGATGCACTGGCTGCGCAACATCCCTGCGCTGGCCGCGTCGGGCCGCTGGGTGCTGGTGCCTGATCTTCCCGGTTTTGGCGATTCGGCCGCGCCTTTACGGGGCACCGATGCTGACGTGCTACCCGAACCGGTCGAGCAAGGGCTGGCCCTGCTGGCGGGCGAGGCGGCCTGCGACCTCGTGGGATTTTCCTTTGGCGGCATGGTGGCCGGCTTTGTGGCGGAGCGTTTCCCTGCCCGGGCGGCGCGTGTGGTGCTGGTGGGTGCGCCCGGCCTGGGTGTGGCGCCCGAAAAAGCCATACGCCTGCGCGCCTGGCGGCATCTCACCGATGCGGGCCAGCGCGATGAGATCCATCGCCACAATCTCGCTGCGCTGATGCTGTACCGCGAGAATGCGATCAACGAACTGGCCTTGCGCCTGCACATCGCCAACGTGCTGCGCGACCGCATGAAGGGCCGCAGCCTGGCGCGCACCGGCGCGCTGGCGCAGTCATTGGCGCGGCCGCGCTGCCCGGTGTGGGCGATTTACGGGGAAGAGGATGCGCTGTACCGCGGCAAGCTTGATGGGCTGCGGGCAGCCCTGGAGCGAGCTGCGGATTTCAGGGGCCTGGCCCTGGTCGAATGCGCCGGCCACTGGCTGCAGTTCGAGCGCGCGGAGTCCTTTGACAAAGCCCTCCTCACGACGCTCGAAGCGCCTCTTTAGCTTTTACTTTTCAATCGCGAGCAGTTCGATGTCGAAGGTCAGCGTGGCATTGGGCGGCACCACGCCGCCGGCGCCGCGGTCGCCATAGGCCGTGGCGGGTGGGCAGGTCAGTGTGGCCTTGCCGCCGACCTTGATCTTCTGCACGCCTTCGGTCCAGCACGGCACCACGCGGTTCAGCGGGAAGGTGGCGGGCGCGCCGCGCTTGTAAGAGCTGTCAAATTCCTTGCCGTCGGCCAGCGTGCCGCGGTAGTGCACCTTGACGGTGTCCGTCGCCTTGGGCTGCGGGCCGGTGCCGTCGGTGCTGTGCACGATTTTCACGCCGCTGGGCAGGGTCTCGGCCGGGGCGGCGGCAAGGGCGGTGCTGGACAGAGCAATGGAGGCCAGGGCGATGAGCGCGGCGGTCAATGTCTTCATGGAGGTCATGCTTTCGTGGCAATGGGGTAATCGGAAAGGGTGACCTGGATTATCGTCCCGGCTCTCGCCTTGCCTCAGTGGCGCCGGCTCGCCTATCTCAGGTTGTCAGGTCGCTGAGCTGGATCATGAGGGGGCGGAAGGTGTGAGTGGTACTCCAGCCAATCAAAATTGGCTCCAAAATTAGTAACGTCAGCGTGAAAAATTTTGCATTGGCCTTACCAGTTCGAACCATAACCCCATAGCAAAAACCGCCGTCGCATAAACTGCACTTCACGCGGAGGACTCATGCTGGACCAACTCAAACAGGTCGACAACCGTCGGCTCTATCAACAAATTGCCGAGCAGATTCGCGCCTTCATTGACAAGGGCAACTACACCGCGGGTGCGCGGTTGCCGCCGGAGCGCGATCTGGCCCTGCAGTTGGGCGTCTCACGCCCCTCGGTGCGCGAGGCGCTGATTGCACTGGAAATTGAGGGCAGCGTGGAAGTGCGCATGGGCGCTGGCGTGTACGTCTGCAGCGCGGCCCAGCGCAAGCCGCAGTCCCTGGCCGCCATGGGCGAAAGCCCGATCGAACTGATGCAGGCACGCGCCGCCCTTGAGGGCACTATCGTGCTGCAGGCCTGCGCCAGGGCCACGCCCGAGGCGCTGTTGGCGCTGCGCCAGATTCTGGACAACATGCTGTCCGCCATGGCACAAAACCGCTCGCCCCTGGCCTTTGACCGGCAGTTTCACCAAACGATTGCAGCAATGACCGGCAACTCCGTGCTGGAGCGGCTGGTGGGAGAGCTGTTTGACGAGCGCCACAGCCCGATTGCCGCGCGCCTGAGCGCGCATTCCGAATCGGGCCAAAGCTGGGCCATTGCGCTGCAGGAGCATGAAGCCATCTTGCGCGCCCTGGAAAACCGGGATGTACTGGCCGCACAGAACGCCATGCGCATGCATCTGCAAGCCTCCGAACAGCGCTGGGTCGAGAACCGCCGCGAATGGTCGTGAACCAAGGTCTGTGCTGTCAACCTTTGCTCCTGTGCCGTGGTCAGGCCTGTGCAATTGCGCAGGCTTTTTCCCGTCTTTTCACCCCGATTTTGATCCCGGATCACGGGTAAGCACCAATACACACGCACCTCCCGGTAAGGCCAAATACGCCACATCGTGTCAGGTGGCC
>NZ_JBFUAZ010000016.1:0-20856 GCF_056406035.1 Polaromonas sp. P1_E1_2
CAACGTGACCTTCTTCCCGATGCACTTCCTGGGCCTGGCCGGCATGCCGCGCCGCTATGCCGACTACCCCATGCAGTTCGCGGATTTCAATGCCGTGGCCAGCGTGGGCGCGTTCTTCTTCGGATTTGCCCAGCTGTACTTCTTCCTGTTCATTGTGGTTCCCACGATGCGCGGCAAGGGCGCACCTGCCAGGCAGAATCCCTGGGTGGACGAAGGCGGCAAGGGCGCCGAAGGTCTCGAGTGGGAAGTCCCATCGCCTGCACCTTTCCACACCTATGAAACACCGCCCAAGCTGGATGCCTCGGCAACCCGCGTGATCGGCTGATTGAACTCAACGGTAATCGCCATGACGACACCCGAACAAAAGAAGAGCAACCTGAAGCTGGCGCTGATCCTGGCTTCGGTCGCGCTGGTCTTTTTTGCCGGCTTCATGGCCAAGATGATTTTCCTGAGCCATTGAGCAGCCAGGTCGACCTCAGTCTCAAACCAGTACCGATGTGATGCGGCTCAAGCGCGAAAACTTCAACATGATGGGCAAGCTGGCCGTGATCGTGCTCGGCATGTTCGGCTTCGGTTATGCGCTGGTGCCCATCTACAAGGCGATTTGCGAGATGACCGGCATCAACGTGCTGGCCCTGTCCGACCGCCAGATCCCTGGTGCGACGCCCAATTTGCCGGCCAATACGCAGGTAGACCGCACGCGCACCATCACGGTTGAGTTTGATGCGAACACGCGCGGCCCCTGGCATTTCAAGCCCGCGCAGAACACGCTGCAGGTTCACCCGGGCGAGCTGACCACTGTGATGTACGAATTCCAGAATGTGCAGGACCGAACCATGTCCGCCCAGGCCATCCCCAGCTACGCTCCCGCGCAGGCCGGTGCGCATTTCAACAAGCTTGAGTGCTTCTGCTTCAGCCAGTACACCCTGGCGCCCGGTGAGAAAAAGCAGTGGCCCGTGGCCTTCGTGATCGACCCGAAACTGTCGAAAGACGTGAGCACGATCACGCTGTCCTACACYTTCTTTGAAGTGGGCGGCAAGACGCCGGCTGCGCCCGTCACGCCCAAGGCAACGACTGCCGCCGTRCCACCTGAAAAACAGGCAGGCGCATGAGCATGGCCGCAACCCCCCGCAAACCCTCTTTTTGGCGCACGGTCAAGGCTGTGGCCTGGTCCTTTGTAGGCCTGCGTGCACGCGGCGACTACGAAGAAGACGTGAGGAATTTGAGCCCTCTCCACATCATTGTGGTCGGGCTGATTGCCGTGGTCGTGTTTGTCGCAGTCCTGGTGCTGCTGGCGAAGTGGATGGTCGCGCGCTAAAGCGCGGCATCCTCACAATGCCCCACGGTACAAGTTAAAAGATTATTTGGAAATTCGAGAGAAAAACAGGAGTCGAGCGATGTCATCAGCAACCCACGGGTCAACCCCCCACTACTTCGTCCCCAGCCCATCGAGCCATCCGGTGATGGCATCTATCGGCCTGTTTTTTGYCATCTTGGGCGCCGGCCAGTGGATCAATGGCGCCGACTGGGGCAAATGGTCGTTGGCCTTCGGTATGGTGTGGTGGTTGGTCACGTTGTTCCGCTGGTTCAGCCAGTCCATCGCCGAAAGCGAAGGCGGCATGTACGGCCGCAAGATCGACATGTCCTTCCGCTGGAGCATGAGCTGGTTTATTTTCTCGGAAGTGATGTTCTTCGGTGCCTTCTTCACCGCGCTGTGGTGGGCCCGCTCGCACTCCTTGCCCGCACTGGGTAGCCTGGAAAACGCGTTGCTCTGGCCTGATTTCAAGGCGGCATGGCCGTCTATCGTGCCCGGCGCCACGACATCGCCCGCCGACATCGTCGAAGCATTCACGGCCATGAAGCCGCTGGCAATTGGCGGCGGCATCTGGGCTAGCATCATGGGCTCCCTGCCAACGGTCAATACGGCACTGCTGCTGAGCTCCGGTGTCACCATCACCATCGCCCACCACGCGCTGATTGAAGGCAAGCGTGCCCGCACCATCGCCTTCATGTGGGCGACGGTTGCGCTCGGCGTGGTCTTCCTGTTCGTGCAGGGCTATGAGTACTTTCATGCGTACCACGAGATGAACCTGAAGCTGTCTTCGGGCGTCTACGGCTCGACCTTCTTCCTGCTCACGGGCTTTCATGGCTTTCACGTGTTTGTCGGCATGCTGATGCTGCTGTTCATCACGCTGCGCCTGCACAAAGGCCATTTCACCCCTGAAAAGCATTTCGGCTTTGAAGGCGCTGCCTGGTACTGGCACTTTGTGGATGTGGTGTGGCTGGGCCTCTACATCCTGGTGTACTGGTTGTAAGGGAACCAACAGCGGCTCAGGCCGCTCAACCAAAGGCCGCTTGATGCGGCCTTTGTTCTTTATTCCGCCACTCAGAGTGGCTGTTATTTACCAGCAGGGATGCCGGTGGGCTGGATATAACCAAGCTTCCACGCAATCAGAATGCAAACAAACAGCAACACMGAAAACCCGATACGGAACGCCAGTGCGCGCGCCATGTTGCTGTTTTTGCGTTTGCTGCTTTCGGCGCCTTCACTGCCCTTGCCGCCCCTGAGCATGAAAAACAGTGCGGAGGCCAGGCTGGCAAAAATGGCGATAAACGCCAGTGCGATCAGGTAAGTCATGAACAGGATTATCGGCTCATGACAAGTGCTTTGCACTCCCCTCGCTTCTGGATTCTCACGGTGGCCGCACTGGTGGTGGCCGGCACAACCTTTTCGCTGGGCCAATGGCAGCTGCGCCGCGCCGCGCAAAAGGAAGCATTGCAGGCAGCTGTCGATTCCAAAGGTGGGCTTCCCGCGCTGGATGTGCGTTCGCTGCTTGCCAGCCAGCGCCTCGCTGATGACATTCACCGGCCAGCCATCCTCAAGGGAAGCTGGCGCGCCGAGCACACGGTGTATCTCGACAACAGGCCCATGAGCGGCAAGACGGGTTTTTTGGTGGTGACGCCGCTGGTGCTGGAGGGCAGCCCGCAGGCCATCCTGGTGCAGCGTGGCTGGGTACCGCGCAACTTTGCCGACCGTACACGCCTTCCGGAGGTCACCACCCCGCCAGGCATCGTGACAGTTGAGGGCCGTATGGCCCCGCCGCCTTCCAGGCTCTATGAGTTCCAGGGTGCCGAGGGTGGGCGCATACGGCAAAATCTCGACTTGCCTGCTTTCCGGGCGCAAACCGGCCTGCCGCTGCTGGATGTCTCACTGCTGCAGACCGGTGCGCCCAGCGAAGGCCTGCTGCGTGAGTGGGCCGCGCCCAACCTGGGCGTGGACAAGCACTACGGTTATGCCTTCCAGTGGTTCGGCCTTTGCGGTCTGGTGGTTCTTTTGTATGGCTGGTTTCAGCTGGTCCTTCCTTTTCGTACCCACATGCGCGGCAAACGCCGCGATCAATTGCCGTGACAAACGATACGCCTGCTACCCCTCATACCCCTGATACTCCTCCCGTCCACGCTGCTGCAGCCGGACTGCAAGACCAGCCCCTGGGTCTGACCGTGCATGCCATGCCTGTGCTGGATCAGTCCAGTACGCGCGCGCCCAGCACCGTGGCAGGCCGCTGGAAAATGCTGGCCGTGCTGTTGGTGTGCGCGGCGCCGGTCATCGCGTCTTACGTCACCTACTACCTGATCCGGCCCGAAGGCCGCCGCAACTTTGGTGAGTTGATTGACCCGCAGCGACCCTTGCCGCCGCTGGCCACTCGCTCGCTGGACGGCCGCGCCGGCACGCTGACGGCACTGAAGGACCAGTGGCTGCTCATCAGTGTGGCCGGCGGCGCCTGCGGTGCGCGGTGCGAGCAGAACCTGTATTTCCAGCGCCAGCTGCGCGAGTCCCTCGGCAAGGAAAAAGAGCGCCTGGACCGCGTCTGGCTGGTGGTGGACGAAGCGCCGGTGCGTGATGCCTTGCTCCCCGCGCTGGCTTCGTCGGCGGTGCTGCGTGTGGCGCCAGCTGAACTCGCGAAGTGGCTGGAGCCCGCTGCGGGCCAGCGGCTGGAGGATCATCTCTATCTGGTCGACCCCATCGGCAACTGGATGATGCGTTTCCCGGCCGACATGGACGTCGCCGCCGCCGCCAAGGCCAAGCGCGATCTGGAGCGCCTGCTGCGTGCCTCGAGCAGCTGGGACAAAGAAGGCCGGTGAATATGGCCCCCACGCTTTTCACTTCGTGTAATGCGCTGCCCCCCGAGGGGGTCGCCCGCCTGTGGCCCGGCAAAGCCGGTTCCACGGCTCATGCTGGCCTGAAATCCCGGTGCGCATAGCAGTGAGTGGTTGGCTTTAAACATGACTCCACAAAACCTCTACGACCTGAGCCCCGCCCTGCGCCTGATGATCATGGGGCTGGTGGTGGCGCTGGGGCCTCTGGCCTGGGTTTGGGTGCACAACAAGAATGCGCCGGTGGCGCAGCGTTTGCGGGTGCTGACGCTGGTGACACTGTTCCTCACGTTTGATCTGGTGATCTTCGGCGCGTTCACGCGGCTCACTGACTCCGGTCTGGGATGCCCCGACTGGCCTGGTTGTTACGGCAGCGCGAGTCCGGTTGGCGCGCAGATGCACATCGAAGCTGCGCGGACTGCGATGCCGACCGGCCCAGTCACGCATTCCAAGGCCTGGATCGAGATGATCCACCGCTATCTGGCGACCGGCGTTGGCGTGCTTATTCTTACGCTCGCGGTGACAAGCTGGCTGGAGCGCAAGCGCACACCTGTCTCATTTTGGTGGCCTGCTGTCACACTGATCTGGGTGTGCCTGCAGGGCGCGTTCGGCGCGCTCACCGTGACCATGAAGTTGTTTCCGGCCATCGTCACGCTGCACTTGCTGGGGGGCTTGGTGTTGTTGGCCTTGTTGCGTGCGCAGGCTGTGCGGTATGCGCAGGTGCACGGCGCCAACGCTACGACGCTTTCTGCCGGCTTGCGCCTTGCCGTGATCGCTGCCTTCGCCTTGTTCTGGGTGCAAATTGCCCTGGGTGGCTGGGTCAGCACCAACTATGCCGTGCTGGCCTGCACAGATTTTCCGGGTTGCCAAGGTTCACTCTGGCCGGCCATGGACTTTCGCCAGGGCTTCACGCTGTGGCGCGAACTCGGTGCGGGCCATGACGGCGCCAATATCAGCTTTGAGGCGCTCACCGCCATTCACTATGTGCACCGCCTGGTGGCCTATCTCGTGTTTGCCGTATTCCTCGTCCTCGCCTTTTGCCTGCACCGCATGTCCGCGTATCGCTTGTCCGCGCGATGGTTGGCCGGGCTCATCCTGCTGCAGGCTGTCACGGGCATCAGCAACGCCGTACTGGGCTGGCCCCTGTTCGCTGCGGTCATGCATACCGGCGGTGCGGCAGCCCTCGTCATTGTGCTCAGCGGCGTGGTCTTTTCCAGCCGCAGCGGGACCTTCGCAGCACATGCGTCAAAATTGAATGCCTAGCGACTTCCCATGAACCCCAGTACTCCCTCCGCCGCTCCGGCTTCTGCCTCGCCCCGCGCCTCTTCCAGGTTCGCGCAGTTCTATGCGCTGACCAAGCCGCGCGTTGTGCAGCTCATTGTGTTTTGCGCATTGATCGGCATGGTGCTGGCCGTTCCCGGTATTCCGTCGTGGCCGGATGTCCGGCTCGCGCTGATCGCCTGCGCCGGCATCTGGCTGGTTGCAGGGGCTGCCGCCGCCTTCAACTGCCTGGTCGAGCAGCAAATCGACTCGCGCATGCGGCGCACCGCCTGGCGGCCCACCGCCAAGGGCGAGCTCAGCAATTCGCTCACGCTGTCTTTTTCGGCCGCATTGTGCGCGCTTGGTTCGTGGATTCTTTATGCATGGGTGAACCCGCTSACCATGTGGCTGACYTTYGCSACCTTCATCGGCTACGCGGTGGTCTACACCGTSATCCTSAARCCGMTGACGCCGCAGAACATCGTGATYGGCGGTGCTTCAGGCGCCATGCCGCCGGTGCTGGGCTGGGCTGCCATGACGGGGTCGGTCGGCCCGGAGGCGCTGATTCTTTTTCTCATTATTTTTCTCTGGACACCGCCGCACTTTTGGGCGCTGGCACTCTACCGCGTGGAAGACTACCGCAAGTCCGGCCTGCCCATGCTGCCCGTTACCCACGGCAATGAGTTCACTCGGCTGCAGGTGTTTCTCTACACGCTGGTGTTGTTCCCCGCCTGCCTGATGCCCTTCATTTTCAAGATGAGCGGCTGGCCCTACCTCGTTGTCGCTGTCGCGCTCAGCATCGGCTTCAGCTGGTATGGCTTTCGCCTGTGGCGCAACTACTCCGACGCGCTGGCACGCAAGACATTCCGGTTTTCACTGATTCATCTCTCGGTGCTGTTCGCAGCGCTGCTGCTTGACCACTATCTTTAGGCTCCCACCATGAAGTCCCACCGCACGCCGCAGGCTGCCTCACCCGTTCGACGATCTGCTATTAAAACAATAGCTGCTTGCGCACTTGCAGTGGGCGCTGCAGGCATTTTTACTGCATGCGCACCGGACAAACCGCAGTTCAAGAGCATTGACCTCACCGGCGCCGACTACGCGCAGGGCTTCACGCTGGCCGACCACAATGGCCAAGCGCGCACGCTGAAAGACTTTGCCGGCAAGGTGGTCGTGGTGTTCTTCGGCTTCACGCAATGCCCCGACGTTTGCCCGACCTCCATGGCCGAGTTGGCGCAGGTCAAGAAGCTGCTGGGCGCTGATGGCGACAAGCTGCAGGCAATCTTCATCACGGTCGACCCGGAGCGCGATACGCCCGAACTGCTCAAGGCCTACATGGGCAATTTCGACCCGACCTTTGTGGCGCTGCGGCCCACACTGGACCAGCTGCCCCAGGTCGCCAAGGACTTCAAGGTGTATTACAAAAAGGTCGATGGCAAGACACCCGGCAGCTACACCATGGACCATTCCGCCGGCAGCTATATCTTCGACGGCCAGGGGCGCATCCGCCTGTACAACCGCTACGGTAGCGGCGCTGAGGCGCTGGCGTCCGACATTCGCCTGCTGCTCAAATCCTGAGTCGATCCGTCCCGCAGCGTTGCGACCGGAAAAGAAAGAAGCCCGCACATTGCTGTGCGGGCTTTCTTTTAAAACGCGTACCTGCAGGTATTAAGCGTAGGCGGCCAGCACCTTCTTCATTTTCTTCATGGCTGCCACTTCGATCTGGCGAATCCGTTCGGCGCTTACCTTGTACTCGTCGGCCAGGTCGTGCAGCGTCATGCCGCCTGACCCGTCGTCGTTCACCTTGAGCCAGCGCTCTTCTACAATGCGGCGCGACCGTGGGTCGAGATCTTCCAGCGCTGCGGTGATGCCGTCTGAAGCCAGGTTGTCACGCTGGCGCGACTCCATCAGTGCCGTCGGTTCCTGGGTCGCGTCGGCCAGGTAGGCGATCGGGCCAAAGGCGTCTTCGCCGTCGTCGCTCGGGCTTGGGTCCAGCAGCACGTCGCCGCCCGACATACGCTGCTCCATCTCGATGACTTCCTCACGCTTGACGTTCAGCGTCTTGGCCATCGAATCGATCTGGCCTTCGGTCAGCGTGTCGCGGTGTGTCGCCACGTCGGCGTCGTCCTTGAAACCCTGCTTCATCGAGCGCAGGTTGAAAAACAGCTTGCGCTGGGCCTTGGTCGTCGCGACCTTGACCATGCGCCAGTTTTTCAGGATGTACTCATGGATCTCGGCCTTGATCCAGTGCATGGCATAGCTCACCAGGCGCACGTTCTGGTCCGGGTCGAAGCGTTTGACTGCCTTCATCAGGCCGATGTTGCCTTCCTGGATCAGGTCGCCGTGCGGCAGCCCATAACCCAGGTATTTGCGCGAAATCGAGACCACCAGGCGCAAGTGAGAGAGCACTAACTTACCGGCAGCGTCGAGATCGTTGTTTTCCTTGAGATTTTTGGCAAATTCCTGCTCCTGCTCCAGGGTGAGCATGGGGAGACGGTTTACGGCGGAAATATAAGCGTCCAGGTTGCCCAGCGGGGGCACCAGCGACCAGGGGTTGACGGCTGTGGACGCGCCCGATTTCGGCACGACAGCGGTCAGGGAAGCGGGGGAAAGAGCATAAGACACAGCAAGACTCCTTTCGTCTGGTGCTAAATATTAGCACTCTGTTGGAGAGAGTGCTAAGCAATAGGTTCAATGACTCGGATAGCGCAAGGCTAATAAGTGAAAACCCTTGGTATGAGCCGCATTGTGGGCCATTGGTTCAGGGGGATTGGTTTCTRCCTTGTAAATGCGCGGTATCGATTTGTATGGATGCCGCCGTTATCCCAAAGTGGGTACGGCCGCTATCTATTTGATAGCTCCTTGCGCCCGTGTGTATTGGGCTGAAGCCATATTTGACAACGAATTCAAACGGGCTGTGCGCCAGTTTTTTTGCCAATTCCGGAGAGTAAATTTGGCCTTTTATCCAAGCTGGACGGGCGCAAGCAGCTATGAATTTAGTAGCAAATCCATGGTTTTCAGCCGCCAGCCAGCCCAAATCCGAACTCGCAGGTATTACGGCAGGCGCTTGTCGTCACGCACTTCGCGGACTTCGACGTCCACCACGTCGCCGGCACGGGGGCTGGCCGGGTTGCCTTGGGCGGCCCCACCCGGCCACATGCCTTGGGGCGAATAGCGCTGGAAGCGGCCAAACACCATCGCCGGCGCCGGCTTGCGGCCGGTGACGAGCGACTTCAGGAGGCTCAGCGCCACGACAATCAGGGCCGCGACCAGCAGGCTGACGGCAAACACCGCCGCGAAGATGCCAAACAGGAGCTTGAGGAAGAAACGCAGAATTTTGCTGATCAAGCGAGGTACCCGTGAAAAGAATTAAACCTCCAAGATGGAGGCCGCCCGGGTGTTTTCAAGCTGGATGAATCACCAGCGTATACCCAGCTTGCCAAACAGCTTGCTCAGCACAAACAGCGGCCCGACCCAGAGGTACTGGATGTCTTCAAAGAAAGAAGGCTTTTTCCCCTCGATCTTGTGGCCGATGAATTGCAGGATCCAGGCGCCCACAAAAATGCCGACACAGATCGGCAATACCAATGGTCCCATGGCGAACACCAGGCCCAGAAACAGCACCGACCAGACCGCCATGGTCATAAAGAACATCGCCGACAAGCGCGCGTAGTAGACCATGCTGGCCGCGACAAACACATACGCGACATAGGGGTGAAGCGCAAACAGCATGCCGACCAGGCTCAGCATGATGAGCGGGATGGCAATGAAATGGATCAGTTCGTTGCGCGGGTTCTGGTGGCTTTCGCCGTAGTGCACCAGCAGCTGGTCAACCTTGCGTGGCCCGGTAACGGTAACGGGAATATCCGCTATGTCGTTCATGTATGTCTCCAGTGGCGGGGATCGCCTCTGGGCGGATTTTCCGCCAGGCCACCAGAACCGGAGTGGTGTTTTACAAAGCGTAACGCAGACCGCGAGCGGCCTGCGGACTTTGTGCTTAACCGGGTGTGCTTGCCGATCAGGTCGGTGTGATTTTCGCGGTCTTGATAATCCGGCTCCAGCGGTCTATTTCGCTTTTCAGGAAGCGGCCGAACTCTTCTGAACCCTTTTGTGAGACACGAAAACCTTGCTGCTTGGCGCGCTCTTCCACGTCAGCGCTGTACATGATCTTGATGATCTCGCGCGAGTATCTGTCGACAATGTCATCCGGCGTCTTGGCCGGGAGCATGGCCCCTGTCCAGTTCTCGACAAAGAGGCCAGTCATACCGGCCTCGAAAGCAGTCGGGACATCAGGCACCCCCGGGTGCCGGCCCAGGCTGCAGATCGCGATCGCGCGCAGTTTTCCACCTTTGACGTGAGCGATCGATTCCGGATAGTTGGAAAAAATCACGTCCAGCTGGCCACCGATCAGGTCGACCATCGAGGGCGCGCCGCCGCGGTAGGGCACATGGATCATCTTCGTTTTGTTCAACTCGCA
Organism: Polaromonas sp. P1_E1_2; assembly: GCF_056406035.1. Taxonomy (NCBI): domain Bacteria; kingdom Pseudomonadati; phylum Pseudomonadota; class Betaproteobacteria; order Burkholderiales; family Comamonadaceae; genus Polaromonas; species Polaromonas sp. P1_E1_2. The sequence continues at coordinate 9,893 of NZ_JBFUAZ010000016.1, forward strand.
GAACAAAGCCATGGTCAGGTGTGCCGGAGTACCGTTGCCGCTCGAGCCCGCGCTCAGCTGCTTGGTTTTGGACACGGCCATCAGGTCCTTGAAGTCCTTGATGGGACTGGCGGCGGGAACCACGACCAGCATCGGCGAATTGGCCATCAGGGCGACCGGGCGCAGGTCTTTGGTGAAGCTGTAAGCCGCATTCGGATACAGGGATACGTTTGCGGCATGTGTCAACGTGATGGCCAGCAGCGTATTGCCGTCGGGCGCCGATTTGGCGACCTGCTCGGCGCCGATCTGCGCGTTCCCGCCAGCCTTGTTTTCGACAATCACGGGAGTCTTCCACGCCTCGGACAGCTTTTGGGCGACCGTGCGGGCCATCATGTCGGTCAGGCCGCCGGGCGTGAACGGGACCACATATTTGATGGTGCTGCCTGGTTTGGGAAAGGTCTGCTGGGCCAGCCCCAGACCCGGAATGCCCGTCAGGGCTGCACCTGTTGATGCCAATACGATGTCACGACGTTTCATGCCTACTCCTCTTGATTGAATAACTGTTAACCCACTAACTGATCCAACTGCGATTTGAGTGCGTCGGGAATACTGAGTCCCGCTTGTAGTGCTTTCGTTTCGAGTGCGATGCGCCGCGCACCTGCCAGACGTACACCTTCGTCCAGCAGCATTTCGGCGATCACAGTTTCCATGCGTTCAAAGTAAGTGTCTGTGCCTGCAAGCGCGCCCGGGTCGATCAGGATGAAAGCCTGGCCGATTCGCGGCTGATTTCCTTCATCCACAAAAAACGATGATGCCTCAAAAGCAAACTGCGCGCCAATCACGGCTGTCACCAGCAGCTCAACCATCAATKCCAGCATGGAACCTTTGGGGCTGCTCACGGCACCCAGCGGCAGCATGGAGCCCTCCAGAGCCGCGTGTGCGTCCGTTGTGGGCCGGCCTTGCGTGTCCAGCGCCCAGCCCAGCGGAATGGATTTGCCTTCCTTGGCTGCAACCATCACTTTGCCGCGCGCAACTTCGCTCAGAGACAGGTCAATCAACAGTGGATCGGCGTTTCTGCGGGGAAACGCGGCAGCAATCGGGTTGGTTCCAAAGATCGGGTGCTTGCCGCCTGCCGCGGGCATGGCCGCCGGTGCGTTCGCAAAACCAAGGCCTACCAGGCCCGCATCGGTTGCGGGGCGCAGATGATCCACCAATACCCCGCAATGGTGGCTGTTGATCACGCCGACAAAACACACGCCCAGTTCCCGGGCGGTTGCAATCGCTGTGGAGATCGCCAGATCGCAGGCGGGGAAGGCCAGGCCCTGTTTTGCATCCACCAGCACTGCCGCACCTTTTTTGTGCGCCACGATGGCGACGGCATGGCCATCGGCCCGGCCGTTGCGAAGATGGGTGGCATATTGCGGCACGCGGCTCAAGCCATGCGAAGCGAGCCCTTGCGCTTCGGCGCGAACCAGTGCTCTCGCGGTGGTGACCGCCATGGCCTCTGCCGCGCCCGCCTTGCGCAGCGCCAGCGTGGCAAGACGTGTTGCTTCCTCAATAGACAGTTGGATCATTACTTCAGGCTCTCCAGCACCTTGTCAGCGATCATGAACGATACGCGTTCATTTGACTGCATGCTGAGACCTGAAATGTGTGGTGTAAGCAACAGATTGGGGCAGCCTTGCAACGCCGCACTCACGGGCAGAGGCTCGACGTCGAATACATCGATGGCCGCACCGCCCAGTTGCCCCGACCGCAGTGCCGCACTGACTGCCGCGATGTCCACGATGTGGCCCCGCGAGGTATTGATCAGAACTGCGCCTTTTTTCATCTGGCCAATGCGTGCCGCGCTGAACAGCCCGCGCGTCGCATCCACCAGGGGCACATGCAATGTGACGGCATCTGCGCTGCTGATGAGGTCGTCAAGGCCGGCGTACTGCACACCGGTCTGCGCGAAAACCGGGGCATCGGGTGCAAGCGCGGGGTCATAGGCAATCACGTGCATGCCCAGGCCACGTGCCAGGCGCGCGGTGGTCTGGCCTATGGAGCCAAAACCGATGATGCCCAACGTTTGTCCGGCAGCTTCACGGCCGTTGCTCAGCGCAGCGCGCGGCCACTGGCCGGCTGCCACGGCTTCGGTGGATGCAAACGCACCGCGCAGCAGCAGCATGGTACTGGCCACGACGTATTCCGCCACGCTGAGTGCATTGGCGCCCGAAGCGGGAATGACCTTGATGCCCCGGGCTTCGCAGGCCGGCACGTCAATGTTGTCCAGCCCCACGCCGAGCCGGCCCACCACCTTGCAGCGGGCCATCGCGGCGAGCAGCTCGCCACGCACCTGCGTCAGGTTGCGCACGATCAACACATCGGCTTCGCCCGCCTCGGCCCGCAGGCGGGTGGCGTCGCCCACCAGCTGCGGGTCATAGAGCACGTCGTGTGCCGCTTCAAGCTGCGCCACAGCGCGCTCGTCCATGAATTCACAGATGACAATGCGCGCCATGCTTGCCTTACCTCAAGCGGATTCGAACAGGCGCGTCAAGACGAACTCGCGGTGGCCCAGCGCTTCTGCGGCGGTCAGGCGGCCGTTGGCGGTGCGCAGCATGTTCTCCAGCAGCTTGTCGCCGGCCTGGTCGAGCGTGATCTCGCGCTGCAGCAGCCCGGAGGTGTCCACGTCGATGTGTTCGCTCATCAGGCGCACGGTGCGCGGGTTCGAGCAGATCTTGATCACGGGGACAATCGCATTGCCGATCACGTTGCCCTGGCCGGTGGGGAAGAAGTGCACGGCGTAACCCGAGGCGGCGCACAGGGTCACCATTTCGGCCGCAGCACTGGACGAGTCCATGAACCACAGGCCCGGGTGCGTGGGCATCTCGGCCTTGTCGATGACGCCGTCGACCGTGCAGACCTTGCCGATCTTCTGGATATTGCCCAGCGCTTTTTCCTCGATGGTCGTGAGGCCGCCGGCGATGTTGCCTTTGGTGGGCTGCGAGTCCGACAGGTCGCTGGTCTTGTGGCGGTTGATCATGTCCTGGTAGCGGTTGAACATGAACATGAACTGGTCGCGCACGGCATCGGTGGCACAACGGTCGGCGACGATTTTTTCACCGCCGGTGATCTCGGAGGTTTCACCGAAGCACAGGTAGTTGCCGAGCGGGTGCAGCTTGTCGAAGGCGTTGCCGACGGTGGGATTGGCGCCGCAGCCGGACGTGGTGTCGGACTCGCCGCACTTGGTGGAGACCCAGAGTTCGGAGATGCCGCAGATCTCGCGCTGTTTTTCACTGGYCCATTGCACATACTCACGCGCCGCTTTGGAGGCCTTCATGATGGTCTCATGGTCGCCGTGGCCTTCAATGCCGAAGCCCACCACCGGTTTGCCGGTTTTGGCGATGCCGTCCACCACTTTTTTGGTCCAGCTGTCTTCAATGCCGATCACCACGACGGCGGCRACATTGGGGTTGCAGCCGGCACCGATCAGGGTGCGAAAGTGCAGCTCCAGGTCGGCACCGAATTGCAGCCGCCCATAGGGGTGCGGAATCGCCATGCAGCCCTTGATGTTGTGGGCCACCGCCTCGGCGGCTGCATTGGAAAGATCGTCCAGCGGCAGGATGATGACGTGGTTGCGCACGCCAACGCGGCCGTTTTCGCGGCGGTAGCCCAGAAATGTGGTGTTTTTATCGATGACTGACATTGCTATGTTCCTAGATGAGTTGTTTGTTCCAGCAATCGACGTGGATCTGGCTTCGCCAGGCCACAGGCGATGCCCCCTCGGGGGGAGGCGGCCGCAGGCTGCTTCGGGGGGTTACCACCTCTTTGTTTTGATGTTATGGACATGGGCGTGCTGGCCGGCCTTGATGTTGGCAACAACCTTGCCCATGTCGATRCCGTACTTCAGCACGGTGTCGCCGACAGCCATGTCCTTGAGGGCCACTTTGTGCCCGATGGGAATGTCCTGCTGGGCCTGCACATTGATCATGCGGTCTTCGTCCATGATCCAGCCGGTCATGGCAGTTCCTGCCTTCACACCTTCCACCACCACAACGGCCACGGTGTCTTTGGCGTCATGCAATACAAAATGAATCATGGGGTCTCCGAATGGCCTGAGTTGAATCGAGTTGCCAGTTTTATGGGCCGGCAACCGCTTGTCAATTCACTCATATATATGACTTGTACGACTCGCCCGTTGGTGTTTCAATGGCGGCCGTGAATGTCAAAAACACATCGGCTCCATTGCGTCCGTTGATGAGCGAAGAGGCCATGCCGCTCTACCGCCAGGTGAAGCGCGAGCTGCAAAAACTCATCGAGGCCGGGCATTACGGCCCGGGTAAACCCTTGCCCAGCGAGGCGAATATTGCCGCGAGCCTGCAGGTGAGCATTGGCACCCTGCGTCATGCCGTTGACGAACTGGTACACGAGCATGTGCTGGTGCGCCGGCAGGGCAAGGGAACTTTTGTGGCGCCGCACAACAATGCCCGCTTCATGTTCCAGTTTTTTCACGTGGAGCCGCACTGGAACTTCGGTGACGACGATGCGGCGCGGGACCGCGACTACCCGGAAATTGACTGCATCGCTTTTGGGCGCGAGCGGGCCACGGAGCAGGAGGCCGCTGCATTGCGCATCAAGATGGGTGAGCCCGTGTTCAGGGCGGAAAACCGCCTCGCCCTGCAGGGCAGGGTGGTCATGCATGACCGGCTGACCATTGCGGCGGCGCTGTTCCGCAACCTCACCGAAAAACGTTTTGTCGAAAGGCCCGGCACGATCTATGCCCTGTACCAGACAGACTTCGGCATCACCGTGCTGCGGGCACAGGAACGTGCACGCGCCGCGGCGGCCGACCGGACCCAGGCGCGCCTGCTGGGGCTGGCGGTGGGCTCTCCGGTGATGGAGGTGCACCGGCTGGCCCTGACGTTCGGCGACAAGCCCGTGGAATACCGGGTCTCCACCATCAATACCCAGGCGCATGACTATGTCAGTGTGCTGTCCAAGAAAGCATGAACATGGACCTTGTTGTGGTGCTGGAGAAAGCCCGGCTCGCGGGCATGGAGGCTGCCGTCCGCATCCGGAAGGCGCATGTAGAACTGCAACCGGTGGATGTCCGCCAGAAGGCCCCCGGTGACTGGGTCACGCGCTTTGACCGCGAAGTGGAAGAGGGCTTGCGCAGCGCGCTGCTGAAGGTCTTGCCGCAGAGCGGCTTTGTCGGTGAAGAAAGCGGCGGCGAATTGACGGAGCAGCCCACCTGGCTGGTTGACCCGATTGATGGCACGGCAAACTTTGCCCGCGGCTACCCCCAGTACGCGGTATCGATTGCACTGTGTTTGGACCGGCAGCCGGTGCTGGGCGTGATCGTGGATCCGTCCCGCCACGAAATTTTTACTGCGGCATCGGGTCTGGGTGCATACCTGAATGGGGAGCGCCTGGCCTGTGCTGCCGCGCGCCCTGCTGCGCAATGCCTGGTTTCGACGGTGTTTCCCAAACCGGGTGCGCCTTTCATGGACGACTACCTGCGTGAATTTGGTGATGTACTGAGAACGTTTGGGCAGGTTCGGCGAAGCGGCTCCATGGCGCTGGAACTGGCTTATGTGGCGGCCGGGCGGGCCGATGCCTTCTGGGAACGCGGCATGGGCGCGTGGGACGCTGCGGCCGGGTTGGTGCTGCTGCGCGAGGCCGGCGCCACGATGCGATCCCTGGACGGCTTGCCCTTGCTGCAAAGCCGGATGCTGGTGGCGGGAAGCCCTACCGGTGCGGCGCTACTGGAAAAAGTTCTCACGCATTACCCCGGTGGTCCAAATCCTCCGTCCCATTCATCCAACAAGTCTGTCTGATATCCCATGATTTTTAAATGGCGCATGGCGCTGGCGTCCCACTTTCCAGGCGTGCTGGTGTGCATGGTGATTGCACTGGCCGCGACTTTCATCTCCGAGCACTATGGCGGCCCCCAACTGCTCTATGCCTTGCTGATCGGCCTGGCGTTCCACTTTCTCAACAGCCACCCCAAGGCGGCCAAGGGCATTGGTTTTTGCGGCCGCGTGGTGCTGCGCGTGGGGGTCGCGCTGCTGGGCGCCCGCATCACGTTTGCGCAAGTGGCCCAACTGGGCGCCGGAACCGCCGTGGTCATCGTGCTGGCGGTTGTATTGACGATTTTGCTGGGCGTGCTGCTGGCGCGCTGGCTGAAGTGTTCGCGTGATGAAGGCCTGCTGTCGGGCAGCGCGGTGGCCATCTGCGGTGCGTCGGCGGCGCTGGCCGTGTCTTCCGTGCTGCCCCAGACGAAAGAAAACGAACGCTTCACACTTCTGGCTGTTGTCGGTGTCACGGTGCTGTCAACGCTGGCGATGGTGGTCTACCCTTTCAGCCTGCAGGCCATCGGGCTCTTGCCGGGGCAGGCCGGTATTGTGCTGGGAGGCTCGATTCACGATGTCGCGCAGGTGGTGGCGGCCGGCATGATGCTCGGCCCGCAGGCGGGTGACACGGCCACCGTGGTCAAGCTGTTTCGCGTCATGATGCTGATGCCCATCGTGCTGTTCATTGCGGTGCTGTACCGCAACCATCCGGCCGTCAAGGTGCCGGAAACAGAGGTGCCGCTGGTGCCGGGCTTCCTGATTGCTTTTGTCGTGCTGGTCATGCTGGCCAGTGCAGGGCTGATCGCAGCACCCGTGGTTCAGCTGGCCAGTGATACATCGCGCTGGATGCTGGTAACGGCCATTGCCGCTGCGGGTGTGAAGACCAGTTTTGAAGACTTGCTCAAGCTGGGCTGGAAGCCCGTGGCGCTGCTGCTGGCGGAGACCGTTTTTATCGTGACCTTTGTGGTGATCTCGGTGCTGCTGCTAAAGCTCGGGGTGCCCTGAGCGGCAAGCGGCGAATCTGCTGGTTCAGCCCAGCAATGCCTGCGCGAACTCACGCGCATTAAAGGTTTCCAGGTCTTCCAGCTGCTCGCCCACGCCGATGAAATACACCGACACCGGGCGCAGCGCGGGTGAGGCCAGGGCACGTTCACGGGCCCACAGCGCAATCGCAGCCAGAACGCCGCCCTTGGCTGTGCCGTCCAGCTTGGTCACGATGAGACCGGTCAGCTGCAGCGTGTCATCGAAGGCCTTGACCTGGGCGAGGGCGTTTTGCCCGGTGTTGCCGTCAATGACCAGCAACACCTCGTGGGGTGCGGCGGCATCCGCCTTCTGCACTACGCGCTTGATCTTGCGCAGCTCTTCCATCAGGTGCAACTGCGTCGGCAGGCGGCCGGCCGTGTCGACCAGCACCACATCTTTGCCGCGCGCCTTGCCCGCGCTCACGGCGTCAAAACTCACGGCAGCCGGGTCGCCGCCTTCCTGGCTCACGATCTCGACCGTATTGCGGTCAGCCCAGACGCTGAGCTGTTCGCGCGCCGCGGCGCGAAAGGTGTCGGCCGCTGCCAGCAGCACCGAGGCGCCTTCGGTGGCCAGGTGCCGCGTGAGTTTGCCGATGGACGTGGTCTTTCCGGCACCGTTGACGCCGGTCACCATGATCACGGTGGGCTGGTACTGGCCGATCACCAGCGGCTGCTCCAGCGGCTTGAGCAGCTGCGCGATCGAGTCCACCAAGGCATTCTTGACGGCGACGGGGTGTGTCATGCCGCCTTCCTTGACGCGGCGTTTGACATCGGCCAGCAGGTGTTCGGTTGCCTTGCTGCCGGCGTCCGCCATCAATAACGCGGTCTCCAGGTCTTCATAAAGCGCATCGTCGATGCGGCTGCCGGTGAACACGGTCGATATGCTGGAGCCGGTCTTGCGCAGCCCGGCCTGCAGCTTGCCGAGCCAGCGCTCCCGCTCCGGGGCCACGGCGCCGGGAACCGGGATGGTGATCGGGGTGACCAGCGCACTGCCGATCAGGCCACTGCCCGCAGAGGCCGGCGAGGGTACGGGTGTCGCCGGTTCAGGGGCCGGTCCGGCCGGGACGGCTGCATCGGGCGCAGAAGACGCCGGTGCGGCAGGAGGGGGGGATTTTTTCTTGAAAAAACTGAACATTGGGTATGCTTGCGGAGTCCTAGTGGGCTGTTGCACCGTTGCGGGGCAACGTACAGCGCCACACAGCTATTCTATGAAACACCCCAGGCCAGCCCTTTTGACACCCCCAGTACCCCTATCTTCCATACTTCGCCCGTCGGCCGTGCGGCACCTGCCCGCGCTGGTGCTGGCACTGTGCCTGGGCACGGCCGCCCTTGCGCAGACGCCCGTGCCGGCCCCGGTGGAGCAGTTCACGCTGGCCAATGGCCTCACGGTCATCGTCAAGCCCGACCACCGCGCGCCCACCGTGGCCCACATGCTGTGGGTGCGCGTGGGCTCCATGGACGAGGTTGACGGCACGTCGGGCGTGGCCCATGTGCTGGAGCACATGATGTTCAAGGGAACGGCGAAGGTCAAGCCGGGTGAGTTTTCAAAACGCATAGCCGCCCTGGGCGGACGCGACAACGCGTTTACCGCCCGCGACAACACGGCCTACCACCAGCAAATTCCGGCCGGCAAGCTGGAGGACGTCATGCGCCTGGAGGCCGACCGCTTCACGGGTAACCAGTGGGCAGACGACGAGTTCAAGCGCGAGATCGAGGTCGTCAAGGAAGAGCGGCGCCTGCGCACCGAAGATTCGCCGCGCGCCATGCTGTATGAGCAGATGACTGCCATGACATTTACCGCCTCGCCTTACCGGCGCCCGGTGGTCGGCTGGATGAGCGACATTGCGGCCATGACGCCCGACGATGCGCGCGATTTTTACCGCCGCTGGTATGTGCCTGCCAATGCCGCCGTGGTCATTGCCGGTGATGTGGATGTCGCGCAGGTCAAAAAGCTGACCGAAAAATACTACGGCGGCATCCCCGCGCGCGCCGTCCCGGTGCGCAAGCCACGCGCTGAACCCCTGCAGGCCGGCGTGCGCCGTATGGACTTCAAGGCGCCGGCCAGCCAGGCCTATGTCAGCATGGTTTTCAAGGTGCCCAAGCTGGAGCCGGCAGACCTGGCCGCGCCGGCCGCCGGCGCCAGCCGCGACGCGCTGGCGCTGACGGTGCTGGCCGCCGTGCTGGACGGCTACACCGGCGCCCGGCTCGACCGCGCGCTGGTGCAGCAGTCCCGTGTGGCCGACAGCGCCGGTGCGTCCAATGGCCTGATGGGCCGGGGGCCGCAGGTTTTTTCGCTCGACGGCGTGCCCGCTGCCGGTAAAACCGCCCAGCAGGTGGCTGACGCGCTGCGCGAGCAGGTGGCCAAGGTGGCACGCGAGGGCGTGAGCGAGGCCGAGCTGAACCGCGTCAAGACGCAGTGGGTGGCCAGCGAGACCTACAAGCTCGACTCGGTCTTCAACCAGGCGCGCGAGCTCGGCTCGCACTGGGTGCAAGGCCTGCCGCTGGATGCCAGCGAACGCATCATTGCCGCCCTGCGTAGCATCACGGGCGCCGAGGTGCAGGCCGTGGCCGCGAAATATTTTGGTGACGACCAGATGACGATGGCAACGCTGTTGCCGCAGCCGCTGGACCCGAACCGCAAGCCGCGCCAGGGCACTGCGCCCGCCGGTGACCTGCAGCGTTGAACTGCCCTACTCATCCAGAATTGCTGACAACATCATGATTGCTATAAAAACAATAGCGGCTCGCGCAAGGTGTGTATGGGTTGCAGGCCTTTTTAGCTTGTTTTTTCACTCGCTGGCGCTGGCCGCACTGCCGATCCAGCACTGGACGCAACCCAATGGCGCCAAGGTTTACCTGGTCGAAAGCCCGGCGATTGCGATGCTGGACGTGCAGATCGATCTGGACGCCGGCAACCGGCGTGACCCTGCCGATAAGGCAGGCCTGGCCAGCATGATGGCCGGCCTGCTGGAAAAAGGGGTGCGTGCCAGCAATGGCTTGGGGCCTGAAGTTATTTGTGGAGGGCTGTGCGTTCCCGAGCCGGCGCTCGACGAAAACGCCCTCAGCGAAGCCTGGGCGGATCTGGGTGCGCAGTTCAATGCCGGCACCACGTCCGACCGCCTGAGCTTTTCACTGCGCACCCTGACCGACCCGGCGCTGCTGGACAAGGCCGCGGCGCTGGCTGCACGCGAGATCGCCGAGCCGGCTTTTCCCGAAGGTGTGTGGCAACGCGAGCGCGCACGCCTGCAGGCCTCGATCCGCGAGTCCTATACCCGCCCGGCCAGTGTTGCCGGCCGCGCCTACACACCGGCGATATACGGCACGCATCCCTATGGTTATGAAGTCACGGAAGAAAGCCTGGCGCGCATCAGCGTGGGCGACATGCGCGCCGCGCATACCACTGGCGTGACGGCTTGCCGCGCGCGCATCAGCATGGTGGGCGCCGTGACGCGCGCGCAGGCTGATGCCATCGCYGCAAAATTGCTSTCRCGCCTGCCGMAAACGGCTTGCGCCAGCCTGCCGCCATTGCCGGCMGTGGCCGAGGTCGCGCCGCTGGCCGCACCGGTTGAAAAACGCATCCCYTTYGCCTCGGCGCAGGCGCAGGTGCTGATCGGCCAGCCGGGTTACAAACGCTCGGACCCGGACTACTTTGCCCTGACGGTGGGCAATTACATCCTGGGCGGCGGTGGTTTTGTCTCGCGCCTGGCCAGTGAAGTGCGTGAAAAGCGCGGCCTGACATATGGCGTGTCGAGTTATTTCTCCCCCGCCCTGCATGCGGGCGCCTTCACCATCAGCATGCAGACCCGGCCTGACCAGGCTGCGCAGGCCGTGGACCTGGTGCGCAAAGTGGTGGCTGACTTTGTTGCCAACGGCCCGCTGGAGGCCGAACTCAAGGCGGCGAAGGACAACCTGGTCGGCGGCTTTGCCTTGCGCATCGACAGCAACCGCAAGCTCCTTGACAACGTGTCGAGCATTGCCTGGAACGACCTGCCCCTGAACTACCTCGATACCTGGACGCAGCAGGTCGACAAGGTCACGGTGGCCGATGTCAAGGCGGCTTTTGCACGCAAGCTGCAGCCCGAAAAAATGGTCACTGTTATCCTTGGCGCCGCACCATGAAGTACACGCC